>CAMBEV010000341.1 GCA_945865595.1 Nannocystis exedens
TCCGCGAGGAAGCAGAGCCTCACATCTGGCACTTCAACAGCCGTGGGCAGGTTATGAAATTCCGACACGCAGCCGACACGTTCGCGCACGTCAGGGCGTGTCAGAAGTAGGTGTGTGGGCCCTCACGGCGGCGACGCCGGAGGGTCGACGCGCACCGTCGCAAGGGTGAACGGCTTCGGCTTTGGTTCACACGTCGTGTGCACGTCACCTATGATGAAGGCGTTGGCCGTGACTTGGTAATGCGAGAACTTGATCGCGACCTCGCTTCCGGCCGGCGCCGTGATCGTTACGGCGAATTCGATGCTCGGCGGCGTGAAGCTCGTGCCGTTCACGACGTGCCCGGGCAGCGCAACGTGAATGCCGCTGGTGCCGTGCCACACGCGCGCTCCCTGCCTGACGTTCGCCGTGCCGGTGTTGGGGACGACGCGCGCGGAACCGCTCACGTAGCTCGTGCCGGCCGGAATGGGATAGTCGCTCGTCATGTCGAAAATGTAGTTCAGGCCGATGTGCGAAATGACGCCCGAGGACAGGCTGTCGATGCGCACGGTGAACGTCGAGCCTGTTGGCGCCGAGGGTGGCAACGTCACGACTGCGGCGTAGGTCTGGCCGCTCGGTCCCCTTGTGCACACGAGGGGAGCCTTCGCAGTCACCGTGGCGCCAAGGGTCGCGCTGCAGAAGAGGCCCACGGCTACAACGAGGACACGAGCGAATCTCGAGTACGTTCGCATGACCCGCACCTCCACGCATCGTGGGTGAACTCAGCCGTGCGAGCAGGTTAAGACTCACGCTTGCGACGCCCAGTGCAGCGCGCCCGTTTTGTCAGCCTAAGTAGGAGAGAAACTCGCGCGGCGGTCTCTCGGTCTGCGCGCCCGCGTCGAGCCACGCCTCAATAGCCGACGCATTCGTGCCGAGCTCCTTCATCCCCGGCACAATGAGATCGCGTAGTGCGCCCACGAGCGCCGCGTGAATCAGCTCCGCAGCGGGAGCGCCATGGCGCGTGAGCGCGTCCGAGTGATCGGCGTCGTAGGGGGTCTCCGTCTTCCAAATCTGGAGGTTGAGGTACGCCATCGGGAACATCCACCGCGCCACTTCGGCGCGCGTACCCGCGTCGAGTGAGGCGAGGTGCGCCCAACCGATCCGTCCGTGATCGATTTCGTCGCTCAGCAGCTCGCGAAGCGCGGCCGACGCAACGGGGCCGCTCGCATGCTGCACGCAGCACTCGAGAAATGCCCCTGCCGTGGTCTCGTTGAGCACGCACTGGCCCACCACGAACAGCGTGTCGCGAAGCTCGGGCGACGCGCCCTGGTGCCTTGGAACTTCAAGGGTCAAACGTTCGGGCATGGGCAGCGCGTATCCTGCAAATCGTGAGGCGACCAGGCGGCTCAACTCGGTGTGGCGGTACTCGTCATCGATGGCGCGCGTGGCAAGGTCCACAAGCACCTGCGACGCGCGAAGGCGCACAAGGGCATCGCGGATCACCTCAAAAGAGTCGGCGACGCGCCTCTCCATCGCAGCGCGGCGGTGCCAAATTGAAGCGAGCTTGTGCCGATCGGATGCCGCAAGCGCGTCGATCTCAGGGTCGTGATCAGGCAGTGGCCTGCCCGTGAGGCGCCCTCCCCATCGACCCTGTTCGGTGTATTCGTGCTCTTGACAGCGCATGCCCTACGGTCCGCCGTCGATCTTCTTGAAGCCCGTCGCCGTGCATACGTAGCCCGCCCGAGTCGGGCCCCAGCACTTGCACTCGGTCGAGCGGCGCGCGCCAAGCGGACACTGCCACTGATCATTGATGCAGAAGTCCCACGTCTGGTTGTGGAAGTCTTCGCACTGGTAGGGCCCGGTGAAAGGGATGCACCCGTTGTCAGGGACAACCCTTCCCGCATCGTCAACGTTAGGACACAGACCTTGTGGATTGGTGCACGCAGGCCTTTTCCTGTCCGACCCTTTCGTCGTGGGCCAGGGCGCGTCGCAGAACGCCGCATCGAGTCCGGCGTCCTGTGCAGCGTCAGCGACCGCATCGCGCCGCGCATCGATTCCCACCGCAGCGTCGTCAGGCTCTTCCACTAGGCCAGCGCAGCTCGCCGTGGCTCCAAGGGAGACACCAACGCCGACGATCGCGTGAAACAGTCTTGAGGCCATCCTGTCAGCCTAGCGCCCGCGTCCGTTCTGAAAATCGATATTTCGCGTTGGATATTGCAAAGGTGCGCTTTACTATCGCTCCGGGCTCAGAAGCCAGGCGGCAGGACGAAGTCGTCGAGTGGCACCGTGTCACGTGTGCAACCGCGCTCAGCGACCGGCTTCAGTCCTTCGTGCTCGGTGCACTCCTTAACCGGGCCGTCGAGGTAGTTGAGATACAGGTTGTGATAGCCGGGCATTCCGGGAGCGAATGCGCGATCGGGGCGATCGGCGCCCCATGAGTTTTTCACCTGCAGGAACTCGATGGTCGCGTTTCGATCGAGCGCTTGGGCGAGCTTTGATTTGTCAGTGATGTTGACGTTCGCCAAAAGCACTTCGCCGCTTGGCAGCTTGACTTGGTAGTCCTCGAGCACCGTCATGTGCCGGCCTTGGCGGCCCGGACCATTCTTGTCGAGGGTGATCTTGTTGAACGAGCCGGCGAGAGGTTTGTTCTTGTCGCTCTCAAGCGCGTTGAAATCAACGAACCACGAGATGAGGACGGGAGCCTCGGCGTGCACAGCCCGCTGCACGCGGATTTGGTCGCTTCGCTCGTCGCCAGGGCCGTAGTACAACTCCGACCAGCCGTTCATCGCGGTGCTGAGCGAAGTCGTTGTGACGTACACGTTGCCGCGCGACGAGCGGCGCGGATAGGTGGCCTTGAAACTCTTGGCGTTGATGATCGCTGAGCCCTCGATGGCCTTCGAGCCCGACTCGAACGTCTTGCTGACGTCGGCGCCGAAGACGCTATTGAGTTTGCCGACGGTCTCAGCCGAGAGGCTCCACGCGCGGTCGAGTTCCGTCCGCACCAACGTGACGTTGCGACGCGCTTCGGTTGTTTTGAGGGCGCCGCTTGTGAGCGATACGCCGATCGCCGTCAACGCGGCTTTCTGACGCGCGGACATTTCGGTGAGGCTGTCTTCGGAAACGAAGTCCACTTCGGCCATGATGCCGTAGCGCCGCACAAGGTTGTTGGCGTGCTGCCAGGTACCACCGGTGGACACGTCGGTCTTTCCGTCCTTGGTCTCGATGCCACCGTACTTGCGGCCAGTGATCTTCTCGAACCAATCCCAATAGGTCCAGTAGGACTGCGACACGTCGAATGCTTGCTTGGTGGCGCGGAGGTTCATCGACTCCACCCAAGTTGCGTGGGCGTAGATCCAGCAGTTGCCGATCGACTGCCGCTCGACGCCGGTGTGAGCCACGCTGACGATCGCGTTCTCGCCGCTGATGGAGGGTTCGTCATCGCTGACCGCCTCGGCAGAGCTGCATGCCCCCGCGAAGCTCACGAGACCGGCCAGAACACCCACACGTATAAAGTTCGACATCTTGACCTCCACTCAAAAAAACGGCTTCTTGGTGGGGAAGGCATGACATCTGCCCCGATGTAGTCAAGTGGGCGAGCGGCGTTTTTTGGGACGTAGCCGCTTACTTGTGAACGTTGCCATCGTGCTGGCACGATGAGGGAATGATGCCAAATCGACGCGCCGCGCTTGGACTTACCTTCGTTGTCGTCGGCGGGTGCGCCGCAAATCGTGGGCGCGACTTGCAACAAGTGACGGCCGTTGACCTGCCCGCGGCGCCACCCAATGATGCCGGTGCAACTGGGTCAGAATCTTCTGTCACAACACCTGTGGTCACCACACCACCTACCGATCGGTTTGGTCTTGCGGGCGGGCGAAAGGGGCCACGCGTTCAAGAGGGCATAGCCAACATTCAAGGGAGGCTTCCGCCAAACGAAATCCAGCTCGTCGTGCGGAAGGACTTTGGGCGTTTTCGCGTGTGTTATGAAAATGGCCTGCGTCGCGATCCGCGTCTCGCCGGTACGGTCAGCGTTGCGTTCATCATCGATGCCAACGGCGCCACTGGGTCAGTTGGCGACAAGGGCTCCACGATGACCGATGCGGGGGTGTTGAGCTGCGTGGTGGATGTGTACCGCGGCATGACCTTTCCGA
>CAMBEV010000342.1 GCA_945865595.1 Nannocystis exedens
ATCGGGTCGACAGGTCCGTCGAACACACCGCAACAAGACGCAGTGTTCTCTATTCTCAACGCTGTCGGTGGGCTCGATACGGCCTACGGCACTGGCATCCATGTGGTTCCCTTCGGAAACGGAGAAGGTGGCAACGACGCGTTTTGGAGCGGCGCCACGTCAGGCACTCACTTGCTCATCGTCGGGTACAAAGGCTCGGGAGCCACGCAGACCGAGCAAGCCAACGATGACGCATACGGTGTTGTCTTTCCTCTGCAGTAATGCTGCACTACCGGTGCTTTTTACATGTTCAGCTCTCGCGTCGCCGTCTTGCTTTCGTTGATCGCGGTTGCGGCCTGCAAGCGCGCCGCGCCTCCCGCTCCCGACGGCGATGCAGGGGCGCACAAGGCGTCCGCTGCGACGCGAGAGGCGTCCCTCCGAGGCATCGGCGTATGCACCGCCGCCCAGGCGAAGTTATTTGCAACTCGCGCAGGCACATTTGAGCAGAAGACCAAAGTGCTCGCGCTTGCCCCGGGCGAAGGTGAACGCAAAGAAGCGCGCAATGGGGCGCAGAGCGCGTGGGTCGCTGCGATCGACGAGTGGCAAAAGCTCGAAATGATGCAGTACGGCCCCGCCGCCGTCACCACACAGCCCGGTGGCCTTGACCTGCGCGGGTTCATCTATGCGTGGCCGCTCTTTAACCGCTGTTTGGTCGAGCAGCAGTTGGTCAGCAAAGTTTACGATACAAATTTTGCGAGCCTGCTCGTGAACAGCCGTGGACTGGGTGCTGCAGAATTTCTGCTCTTCTACGACGGCACCGACAACGTGTGTGGCCCTACCGCATCGATCAACACCGACGGAACTTGGAACACACTCGTCGGTACCGAGCTCAGTGCGCGCCGGGCTGCCTACGCCAATGCGGTTGCGGGCGACATCGCCTCGTTCGCTCGCAAGCTCGATGCCGCGTGGGATCCAGCCCAGGGCAACTTTGTCAACGAACTTGCCCAAGCAGGACGCGGCAGCACGACATACAAGTCCGACGCGCTCGCCTTTAACTCGGTGAGCGATGCGCTATTTTATGTCGAGAGCGACGTCAAAGACATGAAGGTCGCGCGGCCTTTGGGCATCGCAAATTGTGAGCAACCGACCTGTCCGGAAGCCGTTGAATCCCTGTACGCGAAACGCAGTAAACAGCATCTCGTCAATAACCTTGCCGGCTTCCGAATGGTCTTTTTTGGGTGCGAGACGAACGCCAGTGCCCTTGACGACCTGCTGATCGCAGTCGGAGCGAACTCTCTCGTCAGCGATGTCAAAACCGCTCTCGACGAAGCCGATGCGGCAGTGGCGGCGCTCACGTCTCCTGATCTTGGGACGGCCGTGACCGAAGAGAACGGCAAATTGCGAGCAGTGCACGCGGCCCTCAAAAAGCTTACCGACATTCTTCGGACCGAGTTCATCAGTTTCCTTGACCTTGAGCTCCCGAGGCGCGTGGAAGGGGACAACGATTAGAGATGTTGATACGCCCATCGATGCTCGGCGCGCCGACCTTCGCGTCGCCACTTCGACTCTCGGTGTCCGAGCGTGGGGTGCCGTTTGTGCAGCCGGATGCGAGCGTTCGACTGTCTGTTTCCGATGACGATCGCGAGAGCGCGTCGTTCGAGCGCGCAGGGCCCCGTGAGCGGCTCTTCTTCAAGAGCGACGAGGTGCGCGCCGGCATTGTGACGTGTGGTGGCTTGTGTCCTGGGCTCAACCACGTCGTACGCGCGATCGTCTTCGCACTGGTGCACTCGTACGGATGCTCCGCGATCAAAGGATACCGATACGGTTACGAAGGGCTTACGGCAAGCGGTGTGGCGCCCATCGAGCTCGGCACTGAAATCGTCCGTGACATCCATCGCATTGGCGGGAGCTACCTCGGCGCATCGCGCGGCGCGCAACCCTTGTCTGAAATGGTCGACTCGCTCGTGCGCGATGGCATCTCGATGCTCTTCACGATCGGCGGCGACGGAACCCTGCGTGGCGCGCATGCTATCGCGACTGAGATTGCGGCACGGAGCCTCCCCATCGCGATCGTTGGCGTTCCCAAAACGATCGACAACGACGTTGCGTTCGTTGACCGCACGTTCGGCTTCGAGACTGCGGTGGAGCAGGCGCGTACCGTTCTTCAGGCGGCCCATGCGGAGGCAAGGAGCGCTCGCAACGGAGTGTGCATTGTGCAATTGATGGGACGCGACGCCGGGTTCATTACGGCCAGCGCAACGCTTGCGAGTGGCGAAGTGAACGTATGCCTGGTGCCTGAGGTTCCGTTCACACCGACCGCGCTCGCGAAGTACCTCGAACAGCGACTTGCTGCGCGTGGGCACGCGGTCATCGTTGTGGCCGAAGGCTGTGCGGCTCAGTTGGGCGACACGTCCGGCGACTCACGCGGCGCAAAGCGGGATGTTGCCGCTGCGCTCGCGGCACGCATCGCGGCGCATTTTCGAACCATCGACCGCCCGATCGCGATAAAAGTGATCGATCCAAGTTACACACTGCGCAGTGTCCCTGCGACGGCGGACGACGCGATCTATTGTGATCAACTGGGTCGCTATGCGGTGCACGCAGCGATGAGCGGACGCACGGATCTCGTGGTGGGTCGTGTCCATCGAGAACTCGTGCACGTGCCGCTCGAGAAGGTAGCGGGGGCAGCCCGACGTATCGAACCCAACGGCGAGCTTTGGCGCTTGGTGCTTGAGGCGACAGGGCAGCCTCGGCTCGTGTGAGAGCGCGACTGGTTTACTCCGCCTTCGGCCGCGCAGGGGAATCCGCTAAGCCTCCGCTCGCTTGCAACGCCAGCAGTTGCTGCAGCGTGCGCTCCATGCCGGTTGTTGAACCGTCAAGCATCATGACGTTCCCGCGACCGTTCTCCGCGACGTGCTTGAGCGCCTCGGTCCACATTTGAAACAGAATAAGTGACGAACTCAGGCCCGCTTCTTTCATCTCGCGTGCGGCGAGCGACATGCCGCGCGCGGCCTCTTCGCGAAACAGCGAGATGCCCTTGCCACGCAGTTGTTGCGCCACGCGATCGGCCTCGGCCGCAATGCGAATCGCGTTGCCTTCGGCCTCGGCTTGCTTAGTCTTGCGAACGAGCAGCGCGTTGCCTTCGTTCTCTGCGGCGGCGAGAAGGTTCTGTGCGGCGACGACCTTGGCCATCGACTCCATGACCGGTGTGTCGAACACGATGTCGTTCATCTGCAAGTCGATGAGGTGGTAGCCCCAGCCTTCAAGCGTGTTGTCCATGTGGTGCTTGACTGACTCGACGATCTCACCGCGCAACGCGAGGACTTCGGCTTGTCGCTTTGTTGCAACGAAGCTGCGGACGGCGCCTTCGACCGAGCGTGTGAGGGTCTGCAGGAAGCTCGCCTCGTCAATAAACTTGAACGTTACGTTCACGATGGTCTCTTCGCGCTGATCGAGCACCGAGAAGAGCAACATCGCCTTGAAGTAGACGTTCGCCTGGTCGATCGTGATCGCCTGAAACGCGATCTCGAACGAGCGGTGCTGCACCGAGACCACGCGCGAAACACGTTCGATGCCCGGTAAGAGAAAGTTGAGGCCCGGAAATACGACGCGTCGGTACTTGCCGAACATCGTGACTACGCCGACGTAGCCTTGGGAGATCGTTCGGAGGCTCAGCATCAAGAGCACGATAAAAGCGAAAATGGCGAATATCGCGAACGCAACGAGGAATGCTTCCATTGCGGCAGGGTATAGGGATTTGCCGACGATGGGGACGCGAACCGCGGAGCGTTGCTCGATATGGTCATGAATGCTAGACTCATGACCATGAAGGCGAAGGACAAGCCAATCGCAGCAGGAGAATTCAAGGCGAAGTGCCTGGGTCTCCTCGATGAGGTCGCGATGCGGGGGCGCTCTTTTGTCGTCACAAAGCGGGGTCGACCGGTCGCGCGCGTTGTGCCGCTACCGAAGGCAACGGCGAGCTCGCTTCAAGGGACTCTGCTTCACGAGGAAGACCTGCTCGAGCCGATTGACGTTCGTTGGGACGCTGCAGAGCCGTGATCGTACTCGACACGCACGCGTGGGTGTGGTGGCTCACCAAGCAGAGCAAGCTCGGCAGAA
>CAMBEV010000343.1 GCA_945865595.1 Nannocystis exedens
TGCGCGTCACAATTTCTGCGCCCCTCAACGGGTGAGGGCGCAGAAATTGTTTGCGTATGTGGACGCTGTTCAGCCTTCTTGACGGTACTTGGCTGACGGGCGTCCCGTTATGTGTCGAGGGCAAGACGGAGAGCGGCGGCTGGTTCGAAGCGGGCGGCTTATGGCGTCTTCTCGAGAACTAGCTCCGATAGGTTCACGCGGTTGAACGTGGCGGTGCCGCCGGTGCCGCCGGTGTAGGCGGCGAAGTGGCTGAACGTGGACATGTTTTGTGCGTAATTGTCGCTGTCGATGATCACTTTGTAACTGCGACCTTTGGTGAGCGAGACTCTCCCGCGTGTGGATGAAGACCATGCGTCCCAAGTGCCAAGTTGAGGCATCGCTAGGTAGCTCGTTTGGGTTTCGTTGGTTGTGTTGTCGACGAGGCGTACGCGCTTGACGGCGCACGTGATGCCGGTGTTGATGGGGCCTGCGCCGTTTCCGTAAAGGAAGTGGACGTTGTAAGTGCCGCTGCTCGAAGCGGTGAGCGTGTCGAGCGTCATCGTGTGGCCGGGGTCGCCCCACGCTTCGATGTGCTCGCGGCCGTGGTTCGTTGAGCGCGCGCCACCTGTAAACGAGAACGACGCGACGCTCGTGCGCGAAGAGGTCG
Organism: Nannocystis exedens; assembly: GCA_945865595.1. Taxonomy (GTDB): domain Bacteria; phylum Myxococcota_A; class Polyangia; order Polyangiales; family Polyangiaceae; genus JAHFDX01. The sequence continues at coordinate 647 of CAMBEV010000343.1, forward strand.
TGACGCACGCGGGCTTGCTGCGATGCGACGTCGTGCCATTCGCGAAAGAGAACGTCGCGGTATAGCAAGTGCCTGGGGTGCTGTCTGTCCAGGAAGTTGACGATACGCCGAGCGGCGCCTTAGCGTCGATGCCGTCGCGGTAGATGGTGAGCGTGGCGTTTGGCGAGGCGGTCCACGTGAGCTTGACGGAGGAGCCGCCGCTGGCGGTGAGAACGGGCGTCGTTGGCGCGAAGATGCTCGGGGTGTCGCTCGTAGCAACCTCGGTCACCGTGTCGCTCGAGGCGTGATGCGCGAGGCGCAGTTCAACCAGATTGCGATCGGAGAGATCACCTTCCGCGAGGCGTGAGTTGGCAACGCGCTGTCCGTTGTGCCAAAGCTCGCCGAGCTCGAAGTGTCCGCGATCGGCGCCGATTTCTGGGAACACCAGTTTGAGCGTGAGGCTGTGGCCTCGCCACCCGAGGTTGTTGAGCGTTGTCTCGTGCGCCTTGCCTAGAAGGCTTGCTCTAGTCTGGCTTGCGACGAAAGGTGCGAACGAAACCCCGTCGCGATCAACGTTCATGCCGAAGAGAAGATGGTCAACCACGTGAACGAACGCAGCGACGCTCCACAGCTGCCGCGGAGAATTCACGACGGGGCCATGGCTCGCCGCGTCCCAGGTGGAGCCCGAGAGCGCCTCGTAGTTCTCCATGTGCGAGAGCGCGGAGCCTGCTCCGCGTGCGATCGAGAGAACGGCCCGATGCGATGCCGCTGCGTTCTTCGTGCGGCTTGCGGCGCTCGCAAAGTAGGCCGACACGAACGGCCAAAGGGCGCGGTTGTGGTAGCTCGGAACGTCTGCCTCTTGTGGCCACACGACGGGTGCGCCCAAGGGAAGGTGTGGGTAACTTTTGGTGATCGTTAGTGCCTGGCTCTGAGTGGCGACGCCCGAGAGCACTGCGAGGCTGTTGCCAAGAAGGTCGAAGCGAAGGGAAGGCGCCGCGTCTTCTCGGCTCGGCAGGGTCATCGCAAAGAGTCCCCGCGATTCGACCCAGAACGCCTGGCGAACGCGCGACTCGAGGCCAACCCTCCACCCGTCAAGCACGGATGCGGTGGAGGTTTCGCCGAGCTCGGTCGCGAATGCGCTTGCGACGCGCATGGCTTCTCGGTGCAGCACATTGGTGGAGAGCGCGAAGCTCTCCGCGATGCGCGCGGGGTCATTGTGTAACCAATTGGGATACGTTTGCTCGCGCCAATCGAGAAACGACGTCTCACCTCGGTAGAGGCCGAGTGTGCTGTCGAAAGCGACGATGCGATCGTGTTCGAGGGTGTGGGTCAGCGCCTCGAACGCACGCCTGACGAAATCGGTGCGATCGCTGCCCGAGAGGTGGTTCGCGACACTCTCGGCTCCAAGCGCCCACACAACGCGATCGGTCGAGACCGGGTAGCTGCCGCCCGTGCCGGTGTCTTGAACGACTTGCGTATCGCTGCCGTCGCGGCGAGGCGACAACTTGAAGAGCAGCGCGTTGCGGGTGCGCGCGGGATCGATCGACGCAAGCCCCAGATTTGCGCTGTACGAAATGTCACGCGTCCAGACGTATTTCCAGAGTTCCCCCGTTTCGAAACACCCCCCTGCAAGCGACGGGTCGCTTGGGCACTTGGTGGCTTGCCCGTTGTTGAATGCGCCGTCTGTGATCGAATCGACCGACAAGAGCGCCGCTTCTTCGATCGCAAGGGCATAGAGCGCATCGAAGGCGGTGTTGCCCGACTGAAGTGATCGAGCCCCCTCTTTGACGGTGCGCGGGTTTGCAACGCGTGCATCGCGGATGGCGTTTGCTGTGGTGAGCGTGAACGTGCGCGCGCAGTAGTCTCCGCGGTGCGTCACCGTGAGGCCGGGCGAAAATGACGCATCGTTTGTTACGTTTGATGGGGTGACGCAGGTCGGCACGTCGAAGGGCCCCGAGGCCTCGACTGCGCTGTCGGGGCCAGCGTCGCCGAGGGGAGCGGCGGTGGGCGTCGCTCCACAGGCGACCAGGACGAGGAAGCAACTTGCTGCGCGCATGGCGGGTTCAGGTAGGTGCGCTGCGCGCGGGTGGCAAGACACCCAGCGGAGAACGCCGGGGCCTCTCGCATCACCGACGCACCCGCACCCACGTACCTTCCGTCATTGGCGCAGCGCTTCTCACAGCATGCCACCCGTCCGGCAACACAGGGTCCGTCCAGAAAAAGAGGCGTCGCGCGTCGATCGGCGCCATGTTCACGCAACCGTGGCTGCGCATGCGGCCGAAGTCGTCGTGCCAGTAGGCGCCGTGGATCGCGAAGTTCGCCTCGAAGTACTGGACCCATGGAACGTCGCGCAGCTCGAAACGGTTTTCGGGGTCGTCGTTGTCCATCGTGGCCGTGACGTGTTTCCACTTGATGGGAAACTCGCCGCGCACGGTGGAATGCGTCGTGTACGGATCGCCGTCGCCATCGCGCCCGCTTGAAATGAGCGTCGCGTAGATCGGTTTTGCGCCCTCGTAGGCGGTGAGCGTTTGGTAGGCGATGCCAATGTCAACCCACTTGACTTTCTTCCAGTCGAATTTCTTGGGTGGCTCGGGTGAGTTGGTGATGACGCCGACGTCGTCTTCTTTGACCCAGTACCCGGCCTTGGTCTGCCAGTACATCTTGTCCTGCTGCGGAACTTTCTTGCCCGTGAGCGCAACGATCTCGCGGAACGGCAGCGCGCCTTTTTGCTTCTTGCCGGAGCTGTCGTAGCGGACGGCCTCTCGCCTGCGCACAATCGCGAAGGGGAATTCGGTCTTCTCGTCTACGACGACGCCGTGAAAGCTCGATGCGTAATGGGGCTTGATTTTGTCTTCACCGATGAGTCGACCATCAAGAGTGACGACGAACTTGCGATTGGCCGACTTGGGTCCCGTGGGGAAACTGCCAATGACGGCGAGGCCAGCATGCCTGAAAGCCCTTCCGTGAAAAGCCGCGGCGCCGCCCTTGTACGTGGACACGTTGGGGATCTTGCGCCGTTGTGACGCGCGCTTCCATACCTCGTCGGACAGCCACCACGGCGTCTCGTTTTTTCCGTCTAGTGCTGGAAAAAGCTGGTCTTCGTCGACGTCCGGCGGTGCCGGTATTTCCTTGGGCAGCGTCTTTGCGTTCCCCTTCTCGTCGAGAGGAACCGCATTGGGATCGCCGCGGTCAGGCCTGTTCCACTTTTTATGGTTCTTTGCGTATTCGGCGAGATGGCCGTCGTACGCGTATTCGAACTTATCCATTTCTTTCTTGTTGGGAATCAAGTGCCATAAAGCGGCATCGCGCCTCACGAACCCGTAGAGGTATGGCATGGGCTTCGATAGATCGGGCTTGACGCTGAGAGCTTTTAAAATTGGGTGTTCGAGGTCGGTCGTCGCCTGTTCGGGATTGGCGCAGACAAACCCAGTTGGCCGAATCGCGTAGTAACCTTGTGGACATCGCG
>CAMBEV010000344.1 GCA_945865595.1 Nannocystis exedens
GTCTGCCGCCGACGGCGTCCACATTTGACCGCCAACCACTAACGGAGAGGTGCGCTCATCGAGCCCGCTATTAGCCCGATTCGCCGCTCCGCGAAACTCGTCAACGATGTGATATTCCTTCTTGTAGTTCGCAGAGAGCCACTTCTCGCAGGAGCGTGAGTTCTCGTCGAAGTACTGGAACTTGACCGACTGCTCGAGGCACTTGCGTAGCGCAGGCTTCGCGAAGTTCTCTTTGTATGGCGCCGAGGCACCGTCGATGGCGTCGAAGTACGTGGCGCGCATCTCGCGATCCTTTTCCCACGCCTTCGGAATGGGTGCCCGGCGGAACTCGGTCACGAACTCGCCCCACATGAGGCCCGCCTTCGAGGCAGCCGCGATCACCCACTTTGGTGGAGGCAACGGCTTGAGCTCGAGGATCTTCAGGTATTCCCTCTGGACACCATCGATCGCGTCCTTTTTCTTTACGAACCAAGGCTTGATCTTTTGGTCAATGTGCTTGAGCACATCGTCCTTCGTGCCTGCGCCCTTGTAGACAGGGAAAACCAGCGGATCGACGTCTTTGATCTGCTTATCGTTCGCGCCGATGAAGAGCGCCTCGCCGACTGCGTCGAGCACACGACCCAAGCGCCGGTTGCGTTGGTCTTCGGGTTCGTCCTTGTACGTTTCCTCAATTTTGCTGACGACCTGTGTTCCGTCGCCCCAGGCCTTGAGGACCTTTTCGTATTCGCCGCGTGCCGCGTCGCCGCCCTTGGAATGATCGAGGCAGCGACCAAGCGTCGCGTGCGCTTGCAGGCGAATGTCGATGGGCGCTTGCTCGAGAGTCCCAGACGATGCTTGCAGCACTTGCTTGCACTGGTCCCAGCGCTCTTGCTCCGCGTAATGGGCACCGACTGCGTATGCGATTTGTGCCGCCTTCGCCTTCTTGTCAGCGAAGCTATTCTGGAACACCTTCGCGGCGTCGATCGCCTCTTTTTCTTGACCGAGACCGAGGCGCAAGACGATCGCGTCACTCAACGCGGTCGCGGCCGTGTCGCGGTTCTTCTTGTCGTCTTTGTAGGTCTTTGCGTAACGCTCGTACCAGTCAGCAGCTTGGTCATAAACGGCAATCGCTTGCCAGTTGCCACCGATTTCGTAAGTCGCTTTACGAGCCGATTCTGTCGTATCCATTTTGTATTGTGGATTGAGCAGAACTTGTCGTGTCTTGATGGCCTTGGCCACAAGGCGCCCAGCTTGGTAAGCGCGAGCCGAGTTGTAGACGATTTCGTCGAGCTTCTCGCAGCGTGGCGCTTGGTTCTTTGAAAGCGGCTCGGCTCCGTACTTCTCCCAAAGAGCGAAGTACGCGGCGCCAGCCTTCTCGTAGAGCTCGAGCGAGTTGCCCGCACCCTTGTCGGCCTCTTCAACGGTGTGTTGCGCACGCAAACGCTCGAGGTCGCACTGAACCTTTGCGAGCATGGTGCACGAGTCGGCGTTCTTGGTGGCCTTCGCGTCGGTGCAATACAGCTCGATGAACTTGGGCACGTCAACCGCCATGTCTTCGAGGCAGGCGGGGCGCTTGGGGTTCATCTGGAAGTAGAGGACGTTTGCGCATTCGAGATACAGCATCGCAGACGTCGCCGCGTAGTCGCTCTCGGGATGGTTGATGGCGATGTCCTTGAAGATGACCGCGGCCTCGTCCCAGCGATTGGTCTCGAAGTAGGTGCGTGCGCGCGCGTACTTGATTTCGACGAGCTGCTTCTGCCCCTCAGCGTCCCCGGCCTTTGGCTTAATGTAGCAAACGTAGCGGCTGAACGAGCCCACCATGTCTTGCTGGGCCTGGGTCATTTCCTTGGCCTTGTACTTCGCGGAGTCGTCTTTCTCGATGCTCTTTGGGCCACCCGGAAGTGCGCCGATGCCCTTGCGCTCAGAGCCCTTCGCGTGCTGCTCGAAGTAGAGCTTCTGGTAGCAAAGCGAGGCCGCGTAGGCCGCCTCAGCGGCTTCGGGCGCTTGCGGATTTTCGATGACGACGCCATCAAAAGCAGGTCCGCACTCAGCCCACTTCTCGCGGAAGTAGAGCAAGTCGGCCATGTTGTAACGAATTTTGTAAATCGACGGCCAGTCCTCTTTCACCAAGCGCGGGAACGTGAACTTTGAGTACTCGTCTGCCTTCCAGGCCCCAACGACGCGCTTGTAGAGGCCGGACGCGAGGTCCATCGTCTTGGCGTCATTCGTTCCGCGTTGCTGACCACCCGAGCCCACGGCTTCGAGGTGCCACGCCATCGCGGTTTCGGTGAGAAGCTGCGAAGTGCGATTGGCGCACTCGAACTTCGCCTCAGCACTGTGTTCCGACTTTCCGAAGTCGGTGTAGCGCCTGAGCTGATTGTCAAGCTCCTTAACAATCGTATCCTTATTCCCGCTCTTGAGCGCCATCGTGGCTTCCGAAACGCGGCTCTGATACGAGCATGACCGGTCGCCGTCGCCGTCGCGGGTAATCAAGTCTTTGTAAAGTTCGATTGCCTCTTTGTAATGGCCTGTATCGATGTAGTTCACACCGAGATCGTCCATCATTTTGTAGGTCTTCTCGCTGCTCGAGGCGGGGTCGCCCGAGATGTTCTTGAAGAACCGATAGGCCTCGCGCGGCGCGCCGCTGAGCGCGTAGACCGGAATGACGTCGCGACGTGCGCTCTCCGCGAGCTTGGCCGCATTCGGTAGCGTCGGGAACTTCACGCCGTAATCGATGGTCTTTTTGAACGCGTCGAGCGAGCGGTCATACTCGCCCTGGTTCCAGTGAACGTAGGCGAGCTTGTACCAGGCGTAGCCGTACACACCGTTCTCTGGCGGCGGCTTCGCAACAACTTTTTCGTACGCGGCGCGCGCTGGCTTCCACTTTGACGGGTCGCCTTGCGCTTCGTTGAAGAAGAGCTCGCCGAATGCCAAATAGGCGTTTGTGATGTATTTCGAGTTGGGCGTATTGTCGATCAGGTTGAGATAAACTTCGCGCGCCCTGTCGAAGTCTTGTGCCTGCTCGTGCTCATACGCGAGGTAGTAATAGACCTCGTCAAGCTGTGTGTATTGGGGGGGCGGATTCTGCGCGAAACGCTTAGAGGCCTTCCCCGAATATTCGTCGATGACCGTCGTATAGTGGTTGATGACGGCCTTGCGAGCGGCCTTAACCGCCTTGTCACGCTGAAGGGCAGTGGCTTGCGCCTTACCGGCTTCGGCTGGGTTCGTCTTTTTGAGCTCATCGCGACGAATTTCAGCTTCGATCTTCTCGCGAAAGGCTGCATTTTCAAGCTCGACGTAGTCTTCGGCTAGGCGGCGAAGAAGTTGAACACGGTCGCTCGCGCGTGCTGGCGTGTTCTTGTAGAGCATCTCAAGCTGCTTGATTTCTTGTGCGAGAAGAGCCAACGCGCGCTGCTTGAGTGCCGTCTGGCGGGCGTCGCGAAAACCAGCCGTCATTTGCTCGCTTGGGTTCGTTGGCTTATTCTGCTTGTTCCCCTTCTTGAGGTCTTCGACCTTGCCGTGGAAACTGACTGCAGGCGCCTTGCCACTGTGGCCTTCGAACGACGTGCCGTTGGCGGGGCAATCGCTGATTGCCTTCTGCGCCTCAGGCGAGATGCACATGTCGTTCGAGGTGGCCGAGGTGGCTGCAGCAGTGGCTGCAGCCGGGGCCGGTGCCATGCCTCCGGTAGCTGCGGCCGCTGCCAAGAGAATCAACGCGCGTTTCATCTTATCTCCCGCACTTCGAGGTAATGGTCTGACGGTAGAAGCCGAGCTCGTCGCGCCAGTACTCGCCGTCGAACGGCCAGATGACGTGCTCTTCGTCGGGTTTGACGATGTTGGCTTCAGATTCTTGGGCGGTGACCTGCGATCCCACCAACGCTTGATCAAGCTGGCTGCGCTGCGCCTGAATGACGTCGATGGCGATCTTCGTCGCGTTGCGAAGGTGCTCAGTTAATTCGTCGAGGTTGCGCTGGTAGCGCCCCTTCGCAAGCTCACCTGCGTTGCGGATCGCACCCTCGCGGGCATCGTGCAGCGAGTCCTTGATCGACGCGCCGACCTTTGATTCTTGGAAGGCGGTTGACGATCGCTTGAAGCGCCCATGTTCGTCG
>CAMBEV010000345.1 GCA_945865595.1 Nannocystis exedens
AAGGGCACCAGGCCGCGCACCATCGGGAAGGGTTTCCGTCATCATGATGGCCCCTACAGCAATGGGCGTGCCAGCGGTGTTGCCCCGCCTTTTCGCAGCGCGAGCCCACACGCACGCCCAGAACAGGTCGTGAGGGCATTGTGGCTCTACGCCTCACGCGACAGGACGCGTGGCACCACGTCTCGGCGCGCGGGGCGCACATAGGCCCCCCACGGTTACGTGGAGTTGCGCGCGCTCGCAAAGCCTGCGGGATCATTCATTAGGGACGGCCCTGATGCGACGCGGCACGCCCCGCGGGGGGTTGGCCTCAGGATTGCTTACAGGCCCGCGGGAGCTCAATCACATGCACACGAACACGCTGAACCAATACAGTGGGGTGGCAACCCTCCTGAATCGCCAGTCGGCATTCGTTCGCACCCTGCGGGACGAAATCGGCCGCTGTCCTGATTCAAATCGCCAAGCATCGGCGTTGCGTGAACAACTTCGAGAAGAAGAGACGCGTCTCGCAAGGCTGCTCGCCGAAGCGCCTATTTCCCGCGCCCAAGGAACTCTTTGATGCTGCCCACGATCGCGTCACGATCGCGAATTTCGCTCATGACAACACGGTCGTCCGCGACGAAGTGCTCGCGCAAGTCCTTAATGAACTGACCCGAGCCGTAAGGGCTCTCGACCTGCCCGTAGGCGAACATGTTCGCGCGCGGCAGGAGCTGCTGCTTCATGATGTCAACGCAGAGCAGCGTGTCGTCCATCGACCAGTTGTCGCCGTCAGAGAAGTGGAACGGGTAGATGTTCCACTCGTCGGCCGGATAGTGATTGTCGATCAGCTGCGCGCAAAGCCGGTAGGCACTTGAGATCATCGTGCCGCCGCTCTCGCGCGTGTGGAAGAACGTTTCGCGATCGACTTCGCGCGCGACGGCGTCGTGAATGATAAAGCGGCTTTCCAATCCTTTGTATTGCTTCTGGAGCCACGCATCGAGCCAGAAGCTCTCGATGCGCACGATCTCTTTCTGCTCGTCGCCCATCGAGCCCGAGACGTCCATCATGTAGATGATCACGGCGTTGGCGACGGGTTCGGCCTGCGTTTTCCAGCTGCGGTAGCGCTTATCTTCGCGAATCGGAACGATGACGGGGCGGTCAGCCGAGTAGTTGCCAATCGAAATTTGGCGACGCAGCGCCTCGCGGTACGTGCGCTTGAAGTGCCGGAGCGACTCGGGACCGACGCGGCGAATGCCGGTGTAGCGGTCCTTCTCGCTGATGATGCGTGACTTGCCTTTGTCTTCGATGTTCGGGAGTTGGAGCTCTTCGCCCAAGATGTCGGCGAGCTCGTCGAGTGTGACGTCAACTTCGAGCGAGTGTTCACCGGCGCCTTCGCCCGCCTTCTTGCCGCTGCCCTCTTCGCCTTCTTGCGGGTCGCCGCCCATCGGGTCGCCAGGTTCGCCGTCGCCCTGCCCTGCCCCGCCCTGTTGCTTTTGCCCGTAGGTGAAGTGCGGGATGTCGATGTGCGGGATCGGGATTGTAACTTGGTCTTTACCTTTTCGACCGATGAGTTCGCCCTGGGCAATGTACTTGCGAAGATTCTCTCGAATCTTGCCGCGCACGATGCCCCGAAAGCGCGAGTGATCTTGGTCGATCTTCAGCGACATGTGGCTCTCAGCATACGCCCATCAACTAGTCTTTGGCAGCATTCATGCGCGACGCAATCTCGTGCGCGGCGTCTCCCAGGTCCTCAGCCGCACGGGCGCGATCGCCGTTTAGGTAGGCGCGAACGCCGTCAACCAGAAGCAGCGCCAGGCTAATGTTGACGCCGCGTTCTGCGAACGTTGCACCCGCTTCGGGGTGCTTGAGAAGGGTCTCGAGTTCGCCAAGGACGTCGTCTACTTCAGACGTGATGCGTGCTGATGTGCTCACCGGCGCCATCGTCGCACAGGTGAGGCAACCATTGCCGCCCAAACCGTCCACCACTGGGCATTCGCCGGCATTCGCCTTCTACGCGACCGAGGGCCAGCTAGCGCGAAACGGTTCACCCCGTTACACTTGAAGCCATGAGCGAAGATACCCGGCACCTTCTCGATGAAGCCCTGCGCCTCCCCATGGCGGAGCGCGCGAAACTGGCCTCCGAGTTGCTCGCCAGTATGGACGGCGAACCAGATGCCGACGCCGACGAGGCATGGGCAGCCGAGATCGAGCGGCGTGCAACGCGCGCGCTGCGTGGTGAATCGAAGGGCAGGGACGCGGAAACGGTGTTCGCCGAGGTTGAGGCGAAGCTACACCGCAAATGAGGCCCGTCCGGTTCGACGACGAGGCAGCAGAAGAACTCGCCGCAGCGGCGCTGTGGTACGATGAGCAGAACCCAGGCATCGGCACCAAGCTGACCCAGGCCACCAGGGAAGCGGCTCGGCGTCTGGCCGAGCTGATCTTCATCGAGTTGCTGAACGAGATCCGCGTGCTGGCGGTGGCACATTACCGGCGCCGGCCAGGCTACTGGCGGTCGCGCTTGTAACCCCCTACGTCACAGGTCAGCCAACCATTGCCCCCAAACCGTCCACCACTACTCATGATCGGGTGACTTCGCGCTACGCCCCTAAGCCATCCTGGCTCAAAGTTCGCGCGCCGGGTGGGCAGGCCTACACGGGCCTCAAAGACACCTTTCGCAAACTCGACCTCCATACGGTGTGCGAAGAAGCGCGCTGCCCCAACATGGGCGAGTGTTGGGCCGAAGGCACGGCAACGGTCATGTTGCTCGGCGACACGTGCACGCGTGGTTGTCGATTCTGCGCGGTGACGACGGGCAAGCGCCGCTGCCCGCTCGACTCTCGAGTTCATGATTGCCACGATAACCGTGCGGATCGCGCGCACCGCCAAAAATTGCGCCGACCGGTTGGGCATCGATACCCGCCGATCTCCAAAAATTTCTCTGCGGATGGCACTAACGCATGAACCGCAGCGCGGCATACGCACTTGCACCACTGCCAGCCGTTGCAGTGGGACTCGTTGTCATGCGCACGCATGGCGTTCCTTCGTCGCGATTGCTCATACAAGTGGTGGCTTGCATTCTCGGGCTAGGACTCTTTGCGCTTGTGCGTCGTGTTCGCATCAATGAGAAGTGGAACACTTGGTTCACACTATTGACTATCGCCTTTCTCGCAACGTCGTTTCTCGGCCACGGGGAGCAAGGTGTCTATCGATGGGTCTCACTCGGAGGCGTTCAGCTTCACGCAGCAGCGATCGCGTGCCCTATTCTTCTCGTCGCTTTCGTTCGTTCGAGCTTCGTGGCCGGCTTCGAAGCGCCAGCTCGACTTGGTGCACTTGCGCTTCTGGCAGCGCAACCTGACGCGGGGCAGACAACGGCGCTCGGCCTCACGCTGCTCGTGCTCTGCTGGCAGCGCTCAACGGGCATGACGGCGCTGCTCCATACGATTTCGTATCTTCTAATGATCACAATTGCGTGGTCGCTTCCTGACGGCCTAAAGCCCATTATCGAGGTCGAAGGAATCGTAGATCTAGCGTTTGCACAAGGCACGTGGCTCGGGGGTCTTGCGCTCACGACGCTTGCCCTTCCGATTGCGACACTCTTCGCTGCACCTACAAGACCGCTCGGACCGTGTCTCGCAACGTACTTACTCGTGTCGTTTATTGTAACGAGGATTGCGCACTTTCCGGTTCCCCTGCTCGGATATGGCGCAGCTCCAATTCTAGGAACGTTAATAGCGTTCGGCGCGATCGCTCACCAAGAGGCAAGCTAACGCGCCGATACAGATTCGCAATTAGTTAACTTACTTGACCACGAACCGACCGAGCGGCGAGCGCGTAGGGGAAAGAAGCCCCTTCGGACCGCAAAGGCATCAGCGAACAATCATGTCGCGAATGCTCAAAGGGCGCTCGAAGGAACTTGTGGGGCTTGAACTGACACGTTGAACCCGGGCGACCGACGCTCGCGGCGCAATTTACGCCACGTCGCCAAGCTCAATCCTCCGCAACACGGGGCCTCACCGCATCAACGAGCGAGGTGCGCCAACATGCCGCGCGCCGGTTCGCGCTCACGTCGTCTGCGATTAGGTGTCTCGCTTTGGATGCCGACGGAT
>CAMBEV010000346.1 GCA_945865595.1 Nannocystis exedens
TTCGCGCAGCCGCGTCGTCAATGTGCTTGACCGCATCGGCGTCGACCGTGGTGTCTTCCAGGCGCAACGCATCTTCGAGGAGAAGGTGCATCGGCACTAGAGCTCGCGCCCCGTGTGCGCGGCACACATCCGCGCCGGCTTCGAGTGCAAGGTTGTGCAACGGCGATCCATGAAACGTCATGAGGACCACGCGCGTTGCGCCCAACTCGCACAAGGCGCGACACGCCTCACCAATGATCTCGGTGGCAGTGCGATAGGGCGTGTGTCGGGATCCGGGCCCAGGTGCTGGATCGACCCCGAGCTCGAGGTCGGCGCCCATCACGAGCGGCCACTCCGGGTGCGCCAGCGCGAGACGCGCATGAACATCGCGCGTGAGGCCATTGGCGATCAAGCGGTCGTTGTGAAGCGACAGGTGCGGGCCGTGATACTCAACGGGGTTGACTAAAATAAAAACGGGCGCGCCGCTTCTCGCAATGCGACGCGCTTCGTCGTGGGGGAGATCAAAGAGGGACACGAGCCATCATCACCGTTACCACAAGAAAATACCGGGGGATCAATCCGTCAGGAACTGCGTGAGCGCCGCGACCATGTACTGGGGGTCGCGCGTTCCGCCCATCTCGCGAATCGAATGCATGCTGAGCATCGGGTTCCCGACGTCGACCGTCGGAATGCCGAGCAGGGTCGCGGTGATGGGACCAATCGTCGAGCCACACGGCAAGTCACTTCGCGTAACGAAATGCTGCACGGGGACCTCGGCGCGCTTGCACGCCAAGGCAAAGCGTGCCGCGGTCGCTGCTGACGTCGCATAGCGTTGGTTGCTGTTGCTCTTGATGACCGGACCTTGATTGATCGCGGGCCGATGTCGCGCCTCATGGCGGTCGACGAAGTTGGGATGAAGCGCGTGCGCCATGTCTGCCGAAACGCACTCAGAACCCGCGAGGATACGAAATGCCGCGTCCTGCGAGCCACCAAGGCGCAACGCGAGTCGTTGCAAAACGCGCGGCAAGAACGCCGAGTGCGCCCCTGCGGCCGTCTCGCTCCCCACCTCTTCGTGATCAAATAGTGCAACAACAGATACAAATTGGTCTTGCTTGCCCACTGCCGCCGAGAGCGCCTGCGTTGCGGCATGGCACATCGCAAGGTTGTCGAGGCGGCCGGAGAACACAAACTCATCGCCCGCACCGCCTACTGCAGGCTGCACTGTGTCGAAGAGCATCGCGTCGAGCGAAACGATCTCCTCCGGCTTCACTCCGAGTTGGGCCGCGATCGCCGCAAGGGTGCTCTGCGCCTCACTGGCTGAGAGGCCGGCAACGGGTGGTAAATGTTCTTGCCGATTCAGCACGAGGCCCTTGTCGTTCACGTCGCGATCAAGATGAATCGCCAGCTGCGGAATGCGGAGCAACGGTTTATCGAGCCGAAACACACGTGACGAAAGACCGCTCGAGGTCTCGACCATGGCCCGCCCCGCGAGCCCCAGATCGCGATCGAGCCAAGAGTTCAAAAGAACGCCGCCGTACACTTCGACGCCAAGCTGGCGGTAACCCTCTTTGGTGTACTCTGCATGGGGCTTAAGCCGCAGATTCGGGCTGTCGGTGTGCGCCCCCACGATGCGAAATCCGCGCGCGTTCTTGCCCAGCGGAATTTCGAACGCGAGCAGTGCGCTGTCCCCGTAGGTTGCGAAATAGCGACCTGGCGCTAGTGCGTCCCATGGATCGGTCTCGGCGAGCGCTGAGAATTGTAACGTCGATAGTTTCTTTTTAACGGCGTCAACGGCGTGAAATGGTGTCGGTGCCGCCCAAAGAAACGCGAGGAGATCGTCGAGGGTCTTGTCCACGACGAAGAGGGTATCGAGGTCGCGCGCATGCCGGCTGGATTTTTGGGCGTTGACGGTCGTAGCATCGCAGGCACGACGAATGAAGACAGCCCGACTGAAAACCCTCGAGCCGGTCCGCGTTACCGCCCACAACCGGGCGGCGCTCACCGAGCGCTCGTATGCGCTGGCCTCGCAGATTTTCTTGAATCTCCCGGCCGCGAGCTGGGAAAAGCTGATCGCCAACCCGCGCGCGTACAAGACGCGGATCTACTTCATCCAGCTGGGCGGCGTTGACTGCGGGATTGCGGTGTTCAGCTATTTTCCGCTGGATCATCCAATGCGCGCGCAGGTCCTTCGCGCAGCTGTAGGCATGTTGCCGAACGCACGTGGCGAAAACACGATCAACCCCATCATCGCGCGAGAGAACCTCACGTTTTTTCTGTCGACGCCATTTTCCAAAAAGTACTTCAGCTCGGTGTTCCTCGGTCCGGTCATGTACCACCTGGCAACCAAGGTTCTCTACGACGCATATCCCTCGTGCCACACCGACGGCGGCCAGGGTCAGAGCGTCATCGACGAGTGCATCGCGCTCTTCGGGTTTCCGCGCGCAGGCGATCACCCGGCGGTCGTCAGCACGGGCTTGGCTGTGCGCTTCCAAGACGGTGAGGCAGATGCGATTCGAACCTCATCCTCGCCGACGCTTCAGTTCTACACGGGCATCAATCCGGACTTCGACAAAGGAAACGGTGTGGTCTTGGTTTCCCCGCACACGCACGCCAACGTCTTCTTTTCGACGGTGAACCTTCTGAGAAAACGCAAGGTCTACAAGTAGAGATGGCCGCGCGCGAGACCTCCAGAGACTAGACCGCGATTGCACGTGGTGCGCTTTCGGGTAAAGGTCCGTGACATGTCCCGCGTTCGATGCACGGCTCTCTTTGCCGTCATTGCCTCTGTCGCCTGCGCGACCGTCGACGAGAGTTCGGTTGTTCCGACCTACACCGCCATTCGCGTCGATGCGACGCAGGTCTTTGCGCGTGTAGGTTGCGGAGCGCGGGACGGCCAGGCGTACAAATATTTCGCGATAGTCAACGAGACGAACCAAAGCGGCGTGTTCGATTGCTACGCTGACGCCATCTTTCAACTCAACCCCGGCGACTACACCATTGCGCTGCGCGTCTTTGATCAGACGCACTGGGCCGCTGCAGCCGCTACGGGCGTCGGTCCGGACCTCGCCGATCCGCTCTACCAGAGCGCTTGCACGGCCGTCGCTTGGGACCGATCCATTGCCACCGCAAGCTGCGCGGTGGCGGGCGTTGGCGACGCTGGCCTGGGCGCGGATGGCGCTGGCGACGCGAGCGCTGACTGAGCGCTTGCGACGGCACGCGCAGGTCTCTACCCTAGACCCATGAGAGAGACGGGATTCGAGTTGCCCCGTCCTGGCAAGGTCGTCATCGGGCTCATGGTGGCGCTCGGAACAGTGAGCCTGGCGTACGCGTTCGCGAGGTTGTCGGGCAGCGATGCCGTTTTTTCATACCTCCCTTTCGATGCGCGGGCGTTCGTCAAGGGCGAGCTGTGGCGCGCACTGTCGTCCTTCTGGCTTGCTGAGCGATGGCAGAGCCTCCTTTTCGATCTGCTTGCGATCTATTTCTTAGGAAGCGCGCTTGAGCGAAAGTGGAGCGGCGGACGCATTGCTCGCGCGTTCGTTTTCGGAGGCATCGCCGGTAATGCAATGGTGCTTCTCGCGTGGGCAATCCTGCCTGCGTCGTTCGCGATCCATCCTAAGGTCGACCTCGGACCGTCGGCCGCCTTGACGGCTTTAACCGTCGCGTGGGGCGCGGAGTTCCCGGATTCGCGCATCATGCTGATGTTCGTCATCCCCGTCCGAGGCGCGTGGATGAAATGGATCACGATCGTCGTTTGCTCACTGCTCACGCTTTACGAGGGTGCCTGGGCCCCGTGGGGCGGCCTGCTTGCGGGCCTCGCATTGGGCGGCACGCCTTCGCTTGCGCGCAGGGGGTACCTGCAGATGAAGCTGCGATGGCTCTCGGCGCGGGGCCAGCGCATGACCGTTGATGACATGCTTGGCGCTTCGAAGAAACCCAAGGCCAATCCGCAACACCTACGGGTGCTTCCGGGCGGCCTCGACGACAAACCGCCGAAAGACAAGAGCTGGCTTAATTGACGTCGGGGCCCACGTTGCGCTTGGGTGTGTCGGACTTTAACACGCAGAGAACCGCGTTTGCTTGAGCCGCGCGGGCGTT
>CAMBEV010000347.1 GCA_945865595.1 Nannocystis exedens
GTACTGCCGATCCTCGCTCAAGAGGCGAATCACACATCCATCGCCAATCGACGCCACCACATACCGTGCGATCCAGGCCATCAGCTCAGCCGGATCCGAGTGCGTTTTGACGAAGTGGTCCACCGCTTCTGAAACAATACGCGAGCGTATTTGCTCATTGTGTGCTAGGCGCGCTGCTGCTGCTGCTGCTTTGCGTTCGGTGACGTCCCGAATCGCGGCCACGACCAGCGCCTCACCCGCGACGTCGAACGCGTTCAGGCTGATCTCGACGGGAAATTCTGTGCCATCCTTGCGCAGACCTGTGAGCTCTAGGCCTGCCCCCATCGCTCGGGGCTTCGGGTCGCGAAGATACCCCGCGCGGTGAGACTCATGCTTGTGCCGAACGCGCTCAGGCCACAAAACTTCGATGGGTTGCCCGAGCAACTCGCCGTGACCGTAGCCAAAGAGCTGCTCGACCAGCGTGTTCGCTACGACGATTGCGCCATCGCGGTTGGTGACGAGCATCGCGTCGGGGACCAGCGCGAGCAAACGGCCCATCTCAACGACGGCGTTCTCCTGGAAGTTGGGCACGGGTTTCATGATGGAATGCCCTCAAACGAAGCGCAGATCACGCGGAGCCGAAACGTGCCCCCCCCCCCCCACATTGCCCCACATTCGGACTCGGGGGTACGTTTGACGGCGCATCGTGACGGGAGCCTCCCACGCGTGCGTGGCCTCCGCAAGAGCCAGCGAAATTCCCTTATGGCCGATAGCTGGGAATCGTATCGCCGGTAGCGCGAAATATTCCGAGCGGCTACGCTCCGTAGAGCATGTTGAACCCCGCGCGCGTCCTGGAGGAAGCCCTTGAACTCGAGCCGCAAGACCGAGCTCGCGTGGCACATGAGCTCATTGCCAGTCTCGACGGCCCCAAAGATGCCGATGCTGAAGTACTCTGGCGGGATGAAATCCGGCGCCGCATCGACGCCGTGGAATCGGGCGCCGAGCCGCTCGAGGACTGGGCCTCCGTGCGAGACAAGGCCCGCATCAGCCTCGCGAAGCCGTGAGCACGTTTGCAATTCGATTTGCGGCTAACGCGTTACCGCATTTCCCGACTCAACAAGAAGCGTCCACGTCGCCATCCTCTTCGAGGCGCTCCAGACCGCGCTTTTGCAAAATCAAGCAAGCATTGCGCTGCACGCTGGCGCCTTGTCCGATGACACTGACGCTCACCGGTACGCGATACGTTTTATGTGCTTCCGCAAAACGCACCACACCGTTTTCGAGGACTGGAATGCGCTTCACGGCATCGTCAAGACGCGGAAGCAATGCCGACAAGTCGTATCGAAAAACGTGCTTGATGCGGGAGATGCCGTTTTCGCTGAGTACCTTCGAGCTGGCGACCGTTCCGCGATGCGTGAAGCGAATGATGGTCACAGGGACGCCAACGCCCGAATCAGGATTGAGCGGGTCGGGCCGCTGAACGAGTTTTTGATCAAATGACTCACGTGCAGTTACAATAACATCGCGCCCTGGCATCATGCGAGCGGGCGCCCGCCAACGAGCCACGCGCTGTGCGTAGATGCGCTGCAGCTTGCCGGAGATCCAGTTGCGCCCGATCTCTTTCAGGCGGTCTTTCGTCGCGTAGACGACGCCGGCCGCAACCGCTGCAACCGCAAGGCCTGAACCGACGGTCGCTTCCATGAGCGTGCCACGCAGGAGCAACAGCTGTACGCCGAATGCCCACGTCGACGCCGTCAGCGCTGCAATCGCTGCACCCCAATGGTTGGCTCTCTTGGCGACCTCAACGATCTCGGGCTCGAGGAAAAGCACCTCTTGAAAGTGCTTCTTCAGGCGACTTGCGCGCGCAACGTAAGCGTCGACGGAAGTCACTGAATCGGCGGCCGCCTTAATGTAACCGCTATCATTACGATGCGAAAGCTCTTGCAGCATCGCGTCGTTTAGGGTGGCGCGAAGCTCGACGAGCGGCTTGCCGAGTTCGATGCCTGCTTCTGAGTTTTCAACGAGAGAGAGAGTTTTATCAGACGCCGTGAGCATCTCGAGAATGCGGACGCTCAGGTATTCGTCCACCAAGGGACGTTCGCGCGTGAGAGCACCCGACTCCGCGGAATCGAGCGATCGGCGCGCGTCGACTACGCGCCTGCAGACGTCGCTCAAAATCTTGCGCAGGCGAGCGAGCGAGGGTTCAGAAGACGCTGCGTGCGTGTGGCGGGTGAGGTTGGTGAGCGACGCCGCCAGCCGGCATTCGCGCGCAAAGCGATCGCCGCCGCGGCTGATGCGCTGAGCCACGCCAATTGCGACACGTCGCAATTCGTCAGTCGTGACGGCCTCGCCGGGAGCGAGCGCACCGGTCGGGCGATCGAGCCGCGTCCACGACTGCAAGCGCTCCCAAGGGACGTGCTGCGCGAACACGTTGGCTGGCACCTCGAGCTCAGCCACAAGTTCGTACTCGGCGTCGTTTTTCTCGGGCAACGGACTCGCGACGGTCCACTCAAAGCGAGAAGCGTCGTGCACTTCGAGCCGAATATCGATCGGCTGGACATCGGCGGAATGGCGAGCGGACTCACGCATTGAGTCCGGGCTGATCGACAGCCTGTCCGCGATGCCCACCGCTTCAATTGGAGTTAGAAGTATGTTTGCCATCGCCTCGTCACCCAAATGTCACACAAGACCATGGTATCCGAGGGGACGCGGCGCAAGCAAAAACGTTACTCGACGGGCGCTTCTACGACTTGCACGAAGCCGCGCGCCTTGGTATCGGCTTGGCCGAGCTGACCTGAGCTGTTCTCGCCCCAGCACTTGACTTTGCCGGTGTCGAGCAGCGCGCATCGATGGACCTTTGCGGATGCGATGGCTTTCGCTGTGCGGCTCTTGCCCAGGCTGATCTCGGGGAGGGCGTCGCCCATTTCGGCACGATTGTCACCGCGGTTGTCAGAAGCGCCGCCGGTGCCGAGCGTGCCGTTGAAGTTGGTTCCCCAGCATTTCACTGCGCTGTTGTCGAGGATGGCGCAGGTCGTGTGGGTTCCCGCCGTGATGGCTGTTGCCGTGCGCCCGGCACCAAGGTTGACGGGCGGCAACGCATCGCCCATCTCGCCGCCAGCGCTGCCTCGGTTGTTCGAGTCGCCCACGCCGAGCTCTGCCGACGAGTTGTTGCCCCAGCACTTGACCGCACCGTCATCGAGGATTGCGCAGGTGTGGGTCCACGTTGACGCGAGCGCCGTCGCGCCTTGGCCAAGGCTCACCGCGGGGAGAGCGTCGCCCATGTCGTCTGGCCTGGCTCCGCGCGCGGCCTTGTTTTCGCTACCGAGTTGGCCTTCCTTGTTCGTGCCCCAACACTTGACGGCGCCGCCTTCGATAAGAGCACATGCATGATGCCACCCGACCACGACGCTCGACGCCTTGGAGCCGAGAAGCACGGCGCCCTTCGTCATCGCCGCCTTGCTGCCGACGCCCAGTTCACCGTCCTCGTTTGATCCCCAGCACTGCACGCTGCCGTCATCAAGCACGGCGCAAGTGCGCGACTGGCCTGCGGCGATGCCCTTGGCCGTGCGGCCAACCCCGAGGCTGACCGGAGGAAGGGAGTCGCCCATCTCTCCGATGTTGTCGCCACGGTTACCTGAGCCGCTGATGCTACCTGAGCCGCCGATGCGCGCATCGCCAATGCCCCAGCACTTCACTGAACCGTTGTCAAGTATGGCGCAAGTATGCGCCGCACCAGCAGAAATCGCCACGGCGCTCCACCCGCCTAGGTCGACGGCAGGCAGCGCGTCGCCCATCTCGTCGGGTTCGTCGCCGCGGTTTTGCGTGTCTCCAAGTCCGAGCTGACCGAACTCGTTGTCACCCCAACACTTCACCGAACCGTCGCCCAGGATGGCGCAGCTGTGCCCGGCGCCCACCGCGATGGCCTTCACGCTCACGTTACGACCGAGGTCCACCGCAAGCAGCCCATCGCCCATGTCGCTGGCTGCTAAGCGCAGGACATCGGTTTCAGCCGTCGCACAGGCCCCGAGAAGGCTCAAAAGCCCGGCGACACCGGCTCTGTGAACA
>CAMBEV010000348.1 GCA_945865595.1 Nannocystis exedens
ATGAGCTTGCCGCCCCACTCGGAATGCAAAAGTTCGTTGACGAATCCTGGTCGCCTAAGCAGCGTCCTCAACGCGAGCGCGCCGAGTCCCGGAGCGCCTCCCGCTTTCTTCTTTTCCTTGTGTTTCCCTTGCTTCGCAAGCATCGCATCGAAAGGATCGTAGAGGCGCGACACTGCCGGCCGCAGCCCAGCCTGAAACATGGCCCGCATCGCTTCCCAGCCTTGCGTTGTACTGGGGAAGCTCCACGCGCCAAACGCACGCGCCTGCGGCATCGGATGAAGGCGAAAGGTAGAGCTCGTGATGATACCGAGCGTGCCTTCGCTTCCGACGATGAACGGGACCAAGCTCCGTCCGTGCGCTCGCCGCGGCAACGTGACGACTTCGCCGGTGCCGGTGACGAGTTCGAGATCGAGGACCATGTCTTCGATCTTCCCGTAGTAGCCGGAGCACTGCCCTGCGCTACGCGCCGCAACCCAGCCGCCTGAAGTGCTACACAAAATTGACGAAGGAAAGTGCCCCATCGTGAGGCCTTTGCGATTGAGTTTTTCTTCGAGTGGCACACCCATGTGCCCTGACTCAACATCAAGCCACGGCCCACTTGGCTCAAACTTCCGCCATCGATCCATCCGCTTCAGATCGACGATCACCACATCAGGCGTTGGAAGCACGCCCGCGCACACGCCGCTCCCCGCGCCAAATGGAACAAGCGATACGCTATTTTGATACGCCCACTTCACAATGCGCACGACCTCATCGGTCGAGGTGGGCCAGACAATCGCGTGGGGTTTGTGCGCAGCAACGTCACCCGCTCGCACCGCAAGGTGATGACGCGGCCACAAATCGCGCGCGTACATGGCACGATCGGCCTCATCGACACTCGTCTTCAGGAAGCTCAAGTCTCTCTCGAGCGCAAGCGACGCGGACGGGCTCAGCATGAAGGACGACGATACCACGTGCTCTGGGCCGACTGGCCTTGTTCGCCCGCCGCCCCCGGCGCAGCGTTCAACCGGCCCTGCCAGGAAAAAGTGATATCTTGGCGCGCGTGTCGGCGGACGACTCACTCGCGTGCCAGGATTGTGGAGCCACGCTCCGCTTTCACGGGACGCGCACGACCCGATGTCCGTACTGCGCCAGCCCGTCGGTGCTGGCCCGGCCGGCAAGCCCGGATCTGCCGAATCCAGACTTCGTGGTGGCGTTCGGGATCTCCGAGGCTTCTGCGCTCGAGCGCGCGAAGAACTGGACGCGGTCGCGTGGCGTCTTCACGCACGGCGGCATCCTCCGCGCCTCGATCGAGGACGTGCGCGGCGTATACTTGCCGGCATACCTCTACACCAGCATCGGCAGCGCTAGCTATTCGGCGCAGATCGGCGAGGACTACCAGGAGATCGAGACGTACGCCGAGACGGTCAACGGAAGGACCGAAATGCGCACACGCACGGTGACGAAGACGGAGTGGCGATCACTGACCGGCGAGTGGCAGGGCTATTTCCGGGACGTCGTCGTGAGCGCCTCGCGTGGGCTCCCAAACGCCGAGCTCGAGGCAGTCGAGCCTTTCGATCTGCGCCTGCTTCGTCGCTTCTCGGAAGCGCAGGTCCAGGGCTGGATAACAGAGGAGCCTTCGATGCAGCTCGGCGCGTGCGTGGCCGACGCGCGCCAGGAAGCGATGCAAGGCCTTGGCCAGACCCTCGATCGGCTGATGCCCGGGGACTCGCACTCGGACCTGCAGTTTACCTCGCACTTCGAGCGCGAGCAGGCGAGCCTCGTGCTCGTACCGTGTTGGGTGCTCGCCGTTCGCTACGACAAGGAGAAGCCTCCGGTCAGGTTGGTCATCAACGGGCAGACCGGCAAGGCGTGGGGAAAGGCGCCGCTCTCGTGGCTGCGCATCGCGATCGCGGTGCTGCTCACGGCCGCCGTGATTGCCGGCCTCGTCGTGGCCGCGCGAGGGCGACCATGAGCTGCGCCCGCTGTGCTTCCCCGCTCGAGGTCGGCGACATCCGCTGCGCCGTGTGCTCGTTGCCAGCCCCAGCCGGTAGCGACGCCCCGGCGCGCACGACTGCGTCGATCTTGCGCTGCGACGAGTGCGGGGCGGCAGTGACCTATTCCGCGGAGCACGTCGGCACGCGTTGCCCTTTCTGCGGGGCGGTCGCGCACCTGGAACAGCCTGCCGATCCGATCGAGGCCGCTGAGGGCTTCTTGCCGTTCCGGGTATCTCCAGCAGAGGCCGCCGCTGCACTTCGGTCGTGGATGGACACGCTCGGCTTCTTTCGTCCGTCGGATCTGGCGGCAAAGGCGACCGTCGATCACATCCGCCCTCTGTTTTTTGCCGGGTGGCTGTTCGAGGCTGACGCGCTGGTGAGCTGGGCCGCGGATTCCGACGCGGGGAGCGGCAGCAGCGAATGGGCGCCACACAGCGGACAGGTACCGATGCGCTTCGACAACGTGCTTGTCAGCGCTTCGCGAGGCCTCTCCGCCCAGGAGGTAGCCCGCCTGGCGAGCGGATTCCAGCTGACCAACATCGCGCCAGAGCCCGTCGGCGCGACAGAAGCGATGGTGGAGCGCTTCGACGTTCAGCGCTCGACCGCCCGCGCGATCATCGCGAACGCGGTCCACGGCACAGCCTACGCGCGCACCGAGTCAGGTCAGGTGCCGGGCCGCCGCGTACGCAACTGCCACATCTCGGTCATGGTCCAGGCCCTGCAGTCGCGACGCTACGGATTTCCAGCGTACGTGCTGGCCTACCGCTACGGGGACAAGGCATACCGCGCGGTCGTGCACGGACAGGACGCGGCGATCGCCTTCGGTGACGCGCCGTTGTCGATCCGCAAGATCCTGCTCGTCGCCTTCGGTGTGGCGGCGCTCGTCCTGATCATCGTCGCCGTGCTCAGTAACCGCTGACGGTGCGGCCGTGACAGCTCTCGCGACATCGCGCCTGCTTGGCTCAGCCCACCGATGCTTGGGCCAGGAGCTCAGGTCTGGGCGCGAAGGACACCGACGGCAGGCGCGCGAGGGCAGCCTCGACCTGCGATCGATCGCCCGGGTCTGACGGCACTTGGACAAGCCCGGCGCGTGCCCCCGCATCCCCGAGCACCGCGCGCTCAATGGCAGTCAGCCAGACCTCACGCGTGAGACCGAGCGCGGGCAGCTCAAACGAGACCCTAAATCCGCCAGCCTCTGGGATGATCTGGACCGCCGTCGCGGCTCCGTGCCTTCCGCTGAGGTGAAGAAGAATGCTCCGTACAAGCCTCGCCCTCGCGCGAGCGCTGCGCACCACCTCATCGGCGAAAAGTGCATAGTGCCTGTTACGAGATACAAATGACGGCACGAGCACCAGTGCAACCGTGAGGGCGTCGCCGTCGAGTGAGCTCTTCGCAAGTCGAAGCGTGGGCACCCCGCTAACGTACATCAATCGTCGTCGCCGCCAACAATCCCGGGCCGATCTGGTACGACGCCGGCGTCATGCAAGAGTTCGGCCTGCCTAAAAGACCGCAATTGCGTGACTATCTCGCCGATGTCGCCCTCGATCACTCGGTCAAGCTTGTTGATGGTCAACTTGATACGATGATCGGTCACCCGGTTTTGTGGGAAGTTATAGGTGCGTATCTTCTGGCTTCGCTCGCCGGTCGAAACCATGCTCTTTCGCTCGGCAGCTTCGGCCGCGTGCTGCTTGTTTTGCTCGATCTCGAGAAGCCGACTGCGCAAGACTTTGAGTGCCTTGGCCTTGTTTTTTAACTGAGAGCGTTCGTCCTGACACTTGACGATCATGCCAGTGGGCTTGTGATGCACCTGCACCGCGCTGTTGGTCGTATTGACACCCTGCCCGCCCGGACCGCCGCTCGCTGCGATCGAAAACTCGAGGTCTTTGTCGTCGAGTGAGACATCGACCTCGTCAGCCTCGGGAAGAACAGCCACCGTTGCGGTTGATGTGTGAATGCGCCCCTGCGTCTCGGTTGCCGGAACACGCTGGACACGGTGGACGCCGCCCTCGAAACGCAGGCTCGAGTACACGTCTTTGCCGGTGACGAGCACGATG
>CAMBEV010000349.1 GCA_945865595.1 Nannocystis exedens
GAATCGGGCTCGGTCGCTAAATACGAAGTCAAGAGCTACCAGACCGCGGTCCTGCCCGCTGGCAAGTACATCTTCACGCTCACGCCCGACACGGCCTCAGTCGGCGGCGACGCTGACCTTCGCGTTCGCGTGGGCGCGGTCCCCGACACCACGCAGACGTACAAGTGCAAGTCGTACGTCTACAACAGCAACGAGCTGTGTGAGATCACGGTCTCAACCGCGTCCAAGGTCTACATGACGGTCACCGGCGACAAGAGCGGCGTGTCCTCTGCCTATGTCGTCAAGGCGTACGGCGTACAGTAAACGCGATTGACTGACCGCGGAGTCCGCGACCGTTGTCCTTCCCAACGTCACACGACCGACACACAACGGCGCACATGCGATGAAATACGGCTTTTTGGGGGCGTTGGTGCGGCCGCTTGGACTTGACTCGCGTGGTGTTGATCGTATGCATAGCGAGCCCTTGGACCAGCCCCTTCCGCATCCATCCTTACCGACACTGTCGACCCCAACGTTGACAGCGCCGCGGGTCGTGGGACGGTACGCGCTCTACGGCGACTTCGCCCATGGCGGAATGGCGACGGTGCACCTGGGTCGTTTGCTCGGGCCCGTCGGGTTTGCGCGAACCGTTGCGATCAAGCGACTGCATCCGCAGTACGCAAAGGACCCTGACTTCGTGTCGATGTTCGTCGATGAGGCACGCCTCGCCGCGCGCATTCGTCACCCGAACGTTGTGGCGACCCTCGACGTTGTCGTGCTCGATGGCGAGCTCTTTCTCGTCATGGACTACGTGCAGGGCGAAACTCTCGCGCGCCTGTTACGACTGCAGCGCGAACGGCGCGAGCAGACCCCCGTGCGCATCGCGCTCGCGGTGATGACGCAAGTGCTTGCGGGACTTCACGCAGCCCATGAGGCGCGCAACGAGCGGTCCGAACTGATCGGCCTCGTGCATCGCGACATGTCACCTCAGAACGCGATCGTCGGCGTTGACGGTGTCGCGCGCGTCCTCGACTTCGGCATCGCCAAGGCTGAAGGCCGGGTGCAAACCACACGCGAAGGTCAGTTGAAGGGAAAGCTCTCCTACGTCGCGCCCGAGCAGCTTAAAGGCGATCCCGTCGATCGTCGCACTGACGTCTACGCAACCGCGGTCACGCTCTGGGAGGTGCTCACGGGTCGCAGGCTCTTCAAGGCCGAGAGCGAATGGCAACTCGTCAACATCGTAATGGAGGCCGAGGTACAGCCGCCATCGGTCTACGCGCCGCACGTCCCGCCTGAACTCGACGCGCTTGTGATGCGAGGGCTCTCACGCGCACCCGAAGATCGTTTCGCGTCTGCGTTTGAAATGGCGCTCGCGCTCGAACGCATCATGCCGCTTGCCAGCGCGCGCGAGGTCGGTGAGTGGGTCGAGATCATCGGTGGGCACGCGCTGGCCCGACGCGCGGCACTCGTTTCCGAAATTGAAAGCGATTCGGCGCTGACCCACGTGGTCTCGCTGCAAGACCTACGCGGCTCCATCGGCGCGCTCCCAACGCCGCAGCCGAGCGGCGTGGCGAGCGTAGTCACGACGATGTCGCGTCTTTCACCGCTCGCGTCGATCCCACCTGAAACTGGGTTTCACGCGCTGCGCACAGTTCCGCCTGGCGCGTCAAAGCCCAGCAAAACATGGCCTGTTGCCCTCTTGCTCACCCTCATCGGCGGAGGCCTTGCGGGTTATGCCATCGTCACGATGGGCGCGCCGCCCGCACCACCGAGCGGCGCCATCGCCGTTCCCGTCGAACCCATTCGTGAGCCCCCCGTTACCACGGCGCTGTCGCTTGACGAACCTTCCGAAGCACCGGTTGCGTTGGCTGTTTCGCCGGCATCCGCCACCGTTCAGGCCCGCCTCAACGCGGCACCTCCAAACGTGGCGCTCACGTCGGCACGAGCACCGGTGCCTCCGCCCTTCGCGAGCGTAACGGCAGCTCCCACATCAGGCCCGCACGTCGCGCCGGCACCCGACTGTTCGCCTCCGTATACCGTCGACAAAGACGGCATCCGCCATCCAAAGGCCGAGTGTCTTTGAGAGTCGCACTCGCCGCGGCCGCTGCATCGATGGTGTGGGTCTCGAGCTCCGCGCTTGCTGGCGAGACGGCTGGCGAGACGGCTGGCGAGACGGCAGGCGAGGCGGCAGATGCCCCCGCTGTGAGCCCCTCCATGAGTACAGATCGCAAGAAAGAGTGCGTAGCCGATTACGAATCGGGACAGCGCGCGCGCAACGCCAGCAATTTCGTAACCGCAAAGAAGCATTTTCTCGCGTGCGCACAAACACAGTGCCCTGCGATCGTGCGCAAGGACTGCGCGCAGTGGCTCTCTGAAGTGGGTCAGGCCGCGCCCACCGTCGTCTTCGCCGCGCAACACAGAGGCGTCGATATCAGCGGGGTGCGCGTTTACGTCGATGGCGACTTGCTTACCGACGGCCTCGATGGGCGGGCGCTCGAAGTGAATCCGGGCAGGCACACGTTTCGCTTTGAGGCGGAGGGATTCGAAACGATCGAGCAAGTGGTGCTCGTGCGCGAGGGCGAACACAACCGGCGCGTGGGCGTGTCGTTGCTACGTCCAGGTGAAATCGCCAACAGCGGCGAGCCTCTTGTACGCCGTCGCAAAGATCTACCCGTCCTCAGTTACATTTTGGGCGGCGTAGGCGTGGCGAGCGCAGGTGTGTTCGCCGGCTTTGGAATCAAAGGCATGAACGGCAAGAGCGATCTCGACAAGCTCGGATGCAAGCCCAACTGCGATCCGGCCAGGACGTCCGTCATCAAGCGCGACTTTGTGATTGCCGACGTTGGCCTCGCGGTCGGCATCGCGTCGCTCGGCACCGCTGCGATCTTGTTGTTCACGCGCGGGTACGAAGACCCGGCCACGACGTCGAGGGTGCGCATCGACGTTGCGCCGGTGCAGGGTGGCGGCGCGGCGATGTTGTCGGGGAGGTTTTGAAGCGCGCCCGTTTTACCCGCTTGGGCTATGGCTTCTTCACACGCACAACTGTGCCTTGCGACCCCGTCGCAAAGTTAATCCAGAAAATGTAACGGTCATCGACCGCAATCCCGATGGGAAACTGTTGTGCGGTCGCGATCACCTCGCGCGTGCCACCGGCGACCGCGTCTTTCGACATGCGCTGCACCGTGCCATCTCCATAAGATGTAAAATACACATGCGTCGCATCGACGGCGAGTTCCCGCGGATTGTGAAGCGACGTCGCAAGCTCCACCCCAACCCCACCGTTCTTTGGAACGCGATAAAGCGTGCCGTCAGAGCCGTTAACATTGCCCGACGCGACCACAAAGACGTTGTTCTCGTCAAAGGCGACCCCGCGAGGACGACTGAGGCCGCTCAGCAGCACCTGAGGTGCGGTGCCGCTCGCAGCCATCCGCGAGAGCTTCACAAGCGATCCTTCCTCGTTGGACCAGTAGGCAGAATCCGCATCGAGCGTGATGTCGTTCGGCTTCTGCGCAGGATACGACGCCTTAGTTTGGTCAACCAAGTTGACGCGCACGACTTGGTTGTAATCGTAGTGCGCGATGAACAAATAGTCGCCGTCCGCTGCCACGCCGCGCATACGGCTGTTGCTTGCCTTAGTCGCGTACAGCTCCACCGGCGCGCTCGAGCCGTTGGTTGAGCCCTGCCATGCGCTACCGCCGGTGCTCGCGGCGTTCGCCCAGTAAACGTTGCTGCCGAATACTGCCACGCCCCAAACGGATGCTTGGTTGTCAGCGACGATGACGGTCGTCTTGCCGTCTTTCGAGGCGCGCATCACGGCGCCGCTGCCGTAGTTCGTCCAGTAGACTTGGCCGCTGTCGAGCGCGATTTCGCCCGGGCTGCTCTGCCCCATGGCGATGACGAGCGGCTGACACTTTTCGGCGCTGCAGCTGGATCCGTCACAGCTGTTGTTACATTTTCCGCAATGTGCACCGTCGGTCGCGATGTCGGCCTCGCACCCATCGGCACTCTTAGCGTTACAATTCGCAAAGCCGGCCGTGCATGTGCCAACAC
>CAMBEV010000350.1 GCA_945865595.1 Nannocystis exedens
GCCGGGCGTTCCGCAGAGGGAGGCCCCGGTGCCAATTGGGGTGGAGCCGTCGACGACGACGTGGGCGCAGGCCGCGGTGGCGGGGCGCCTTCGGGCCCCTCGGCAGCCGCCAAGGGCGCCAACGCAGCCAGCAACGCAACGATGACCACGCGCATGCCCAAAGAGTAGGGCCCCACCACCACAAAGTGAACTCTTTGGGGAGCAACGAACTGCGCACTATCCCTATAGTGTCGTCGCCGATGAGACTCCGCCTTGCAGTGACCCTGTGCCTTGCGCTCATCTCCGCGCCATCCGCCGCTGCGCTCAGGGTCAGACCCGGGCCGCGCGGTCACCTCGGCGCGTGGCTTGCTGCGGGCCCGTTCGCCAATGCCACCAAACGCGCACTGCTCGACCCACCGTCGAGCGCGCGTGAGAACGACGTATTTGAGCCCCTCACCCCCCTCGGAAGCAAAGCCGCCGTTTGGCACATTGCGTTCGACCCGAGTGGCACGCTGCACCTCGGCGACGAACCGAAGCACCATGTTAACCATGCAGTTACTTATC
Organism: Nannocystis exedens; assembly: GCA_945865595.1. Lineage (GTDB taxonomy): Bacteria > Myxococcota_A > Polyangia > Polyangiales > Polyangiaceae > JAHFDX01. The sequence goes on from CAMBEV010000350.1 coordinate 544, forward strand.
TAGCCGGGACATGGCACGTCAGGCGTCCCGGCCGATACCACTTCCTGCTCGGCGTCGATGACGGCGTGCGCATGGCCATCGACGGGAAATGGATCTACACGCGTGACGAATCACGGCCTTTTCGTGCTGTCGACGACATCGTCTCGATCGATCTTTCCGCGGGCGACCATCCCCTCGCCTTCGAGCTGCACCAACACCGGGGCGATTGGGTCTTCGAAGCGCGCGTTCTCGATAGCGCGTTCCAGTCACCCGACGATGCATGGCTCGAGCTGCCAGGCACCCATGACGAAGGAGCCTCAAAACTAGCTGCCGATCTCGTCGAGGTGCAGCTCGCGAAGTCACTGTCCGATAGAGGTTACGAATTGGCGCTCCAGGTGCATGCCAATGGGGGACGAGTGGAGGGTGCGGCGGTTGGGATTCGCGCAACCCTCTCGACGCAGGGTGACTCGATCTTCGATCTGGTCGCGGGCGCGCTTCCCGTTTCTGGCGACGCTACCGTCATCCTGCCACTACTTGCTGGCGAGCGCCTCGATCGCTTCGAGAAGGGCCCTGGATCGCTTGCCGTACGTATTGGATCGGGCCACCAAACATTTTCGCTCACGCCACACCGAGCCACACGTGAGGCCGTCGCGCACGCGAGCCGCGCCTCCGCGCAAGCCAAAGGCACAATCGATGCGGCCATCATTGGCCCAACGTTGGAACTGTGGCGCGATCGCGTCGCAAAGTGTTTCAACAACGCGGCCGACAAAGAGAGCTGTCAGCGCGATGCCGTCCAGCTCGAAACGCTGGCCTCCGCCATCGAAGGCAATCGCGACCCGGTTGACTCGCTTGGCAATCCCAAGCGGCTCGCCTATCGATCAACGATTGATCAGAAACCGTCTGAGTTCGCGCTTTATGTACCCCCCGGTTACGAGAAGATCGGAAACAAGAAGTATCCGCTGATCGTCGCGCTTCATGGGCTCAACGGGCGGCCGATGTCGATGCTCCAATGGATCTTCGGTCACGACGATGGATCCCACGATGCCGAATGGGAAGATCGCCACATCGCAACCCTAAGGAAGCTCGACGCGTTCGTGCTCGCGCCCGACGGCCACGGCAACACCATGTACCGCGATGCGGGCGAAGTCGACGTTGCGGACGCGGTGTCTTTGGTTCGCGCGCAATTCCGCGTTGATCCCCAGCGCGTAACTATTACGGGACCGTCGATGGGCGGCACTGGCGCCGCACACATGGCGTTTCGTTATCCCGGCGTCTATGCGGGGGCTGCGCCATTATGTGGCTACCACAGTTACTTTTTACGCAACGACATGAACCGGCATCCGATCCGGCCTTGGGAGCGCCTCCTCGCAGAAGAACGCTCAACCGTCGCGTGGGCTGAAAACGGTTGGGCCATTCCGCTCTTCGTTGTGCATGGCAAAAAGGACCTGCCCGAAGAGAACAGCGGCGTGCTCATCAAGCGCTACAAGGCACTCGGCCAGAGCGTCAAGCACGAGCATCCCGATCTCGCTCACAACGTTTGGGACGAGGCGTACACTAAGCTCGACGGCGTTGAGTGGCTGCTCGCCCGTCGCAAGGGTGCTGTCCCGAGTCAGGTGAGATTCAAAACGCTTCGCACCCGCTACGATTCGGGGACGTGGGTGCATGTGACGGCGCTTGAAGCCACCGACCGATGGGCAAGCATCGACGCCACGGTCGAGTGGCGTGCCAAGCGCGTTCGCGTAAGAACGAGTGGCACAACTGGCCTCGCAATCGATTGTGCCAAGCTTGGCATCACGCGCGTCAAAATCGACGACGACACCATCACGCTAGGCGAGCCTACACCGGCCACCTGTGCCTTTGCCAAGTCGTCAGGAAAGTGGACGACATCGAACAAGGAAGCGACCGCTGAAACCACAGGCGCTCCGACAAAAAACAGCAACCTCACGGGTCCGCTTCGCGACTTCTGGCGCACGCCGCTGCTGTTCGTCTACGGCGCATCCGATCCCGCGCAACGACTCGCCAATGCAGAAGTCGCTCAAGCATGGTCGCATCCGCGCGCCGGCATTCGTCTCGATCCTGAAGTCATCACTGACGAGGCCTTCTTTCGCCGCAACGAGCCTGTGGCCAATGAGCGGTCGCTCGTGCTCATTGGCAACGCGAGGTCAAATCGGGTGGTTGCCGCGCTTGACGATCAACTTCCTTTACGAATCACCGGAACCGCGATCAGCATCGGAGCCACGCAATTTGAGGGGGCCGATGTCGGCACAGCGTTCATCGTTCCGAACCCCAAGCGCAGCGACCGCTACGTTGTGGTGATCGCCGGAACGACTGCCCTGGGGACGTGGCGATCGCTCTCGTTGCCCGAGCTCCTGCCCGACTTCGTGGTCTATGACGAAGGAATCAAATCGGCACGCGGCCAACAAGTCCTTGGCAAGGCGAGCGTCCGCGCCGCCGGCTTCTTCGACATGAACTGGAAGCTGCCCGCGCAGCTACTTGCGCCGTGAGCCCGAAGGCTTAGCCGGGGCACGTGAACGATTGTCGCGGCCGGCCGGATCCCGGGGGGGGGCGCGGCGCTTTTCACCGACTGGCTCACGGGGCGGCCCACGGCGCTCGCCCCGCGTCGGCTCCTGCCTTGGGGGCCCGCGGCGTCCCTCACGTGCGGGATCGCCTGGTGGTGCGCCCTTCCGTTCGCCACGCACCGGGTCGCGCTGTGGGGGTGGCCGATGCGCTTCATGACTGGGATCACGCCGCGGCGCGCCTGGTTCGCGAGGCCGCTCGCGCTTTCTGTCGGGAGCAGCGGTGCGCTCGCGCGGTCCTCCCCCACGCCGAGCGGCGCGCTGCACCTGTTCCGGCGCAACCACGCGGTCCGATTTGAGCGCTCGTGCACGCGTTTGAATGCTGTCGAGTGGCGCACTTTCGGGAATGCGCCGCGGCACGCCATACTCTTTGCGCAGCTGGAGCAACTCTTCGCGCGTCATCGCTCGAAAGGCACCTGGCTTGAGGCCGTCGGAGGGGATGCTCGCAAATGACAGGCGCGCAAGGCGCATGACAGGAAAACCCGAGGCTTCCCCCATGCGACGAATCTGCTGATTGCGTCCTTCGCGGATGGTGACCTCGAACCAGGTTTTGTCGCCTTCGTGGCGAATAAGGGTCGCTTCCGCGGGCAACGTCTTGCCGTCTTCGAGCTGCACGCCGTTCGCCCAGCGCTCGAGATCGCGTTCGGCCATGACGCCCGCGACCTTCACCACGTACGTTTTGGGTACCGATTTTTTTGGGTGAAGCAGCGCCTCTGAAAAATCACCGTCGTTGGTTACCAATATGACGCCGCTGGTCGCGAAATCGAGGCGTCCGACCGGAAAAACCCGCGCGCGAATCCCCTTGAGGTAATCGCGCACCGTTGGACGGCCTTCCGGGTCTGCCATTGTACTTACGACGCCGCGCGGCTTGTGAAACACAAAGTAAACCTGCT
>CAMBEV010000351.1 GCA_945865595.1 Nannocystis exedens
GATGAGGACGAAGAGTGCGGCTACTACATCGAAGAGACGATCGAAGGGAACACGATCGCCGAGGTGCTTCGCATGACGCAATATGAGCCCAGCGATCTCGCCGCCAAGATGAAGGCGCAGATCGACGCGGCCATCAAGCAAGACCGCATGAAGCCCACCGAGGGCATGCGGTTACTCGCCGAGTACGAACGCGGGCTCAAGGCGCAGACGTACTTGGCGTTGTAGAATCACGCAGAGGGTTGCGCTACTCCGTCCCCTTTCCTACCCTCGCCGCATGAGCCTCACCCGACGCGAGCTTCTCAGCCACACCCTGCACCTCACCGTCCTCGGCGCAGGAGCCACTGCGCTCGCCGCGTGCACGAAGGACAAGCCGGCAGGCTTCAAGTGCGACGACACGACGGGGCTTGCGCCGGCTGAGATCGAGGCTCGAAAAGCCCTCGGCTACGTCGACGCCAGCCCCGAGCCCGCGAAGCTCTGCACGAACTGCCAGCACTACGTCGCTGCAGCGACCTGCGGCGGATGCAAAGTACTCAAGGGCACCGTTCATCCGAACGGCTACTGCAAGTCGTGGGCTGCGAAGGCCTGATGATGATCGATTCGCAGCATGCGTTCGCGAGTTGGTTTCTCTGGGTTTCGGCGGTGGGCTTCTCGCTCGCGTTCGCGCTGCCGCTGCTCTTCGTCCCGCTCGCATGGGCGCGTATTTTTCAGTGGCGCGTGCCCGAGGAGACACATCTGACGATCTACTTCGGGCGTTGCGTCGGAGCGCTCGCAGCCACCATCACGCTCTTCGCGATGCGTGCGGCCATTCATCCAACCGAGCATCGCGAGATGCTTGAGTTCATCGCGGTCGCATGCGGGCTCATGACGGTGCTGCACATCTGGGGAGCCGTGCGGCGCATGCAGCCGTGGACGGAGACCGTCGAAATCGGACTCTACGCGGCAATGGCGGGGCTCTCCTATGCGGCCCTGCAGTCGTTAGGCTGAGGCTGCCGTTGCACGATGCATCACCCACACCGGCGACGTGAACCACCAGTGAGACTCGCGCTTCCGGAAGGGGCGTCGTTTTTTTGGCGAGCGGACAGGCTGGCGCGGGTACCATCGATTGTCTCGCTATGACAAAAGCTGAAATCGCGGCTGCGGTTCAAGACGCTGTCAAAGGGCTATCGCGCAAGCGCGCGAACGAGCTTGTCGATCTCGTCTTCGAAACGATGAAGGGGACGCTCGGCAGCGGCGAAAAGATCAAAGTCAGTGGTTTTGGGAACTTCATCCTGCGCGATAAGCGATCGCGCACGGGTCGCAATCCGCAGACTGGCGAGCCGATGGAGATCAGCGAGCGCCGCGTGCTGACGTTCCACGCGAGCGCCAAGCTGAAGGAAGATCTGAATCGATCGTAAAGAACTCAATGCGCAAGGCAGGCACCACCCTCGGGCTCTTCTCTATCTACAGCGAACGAAGCTGGGGAATCGGCGAGCTAGGCGACATCCCGCTTGCGGCGCGATGGCTGAAAACTGCTGGCCAGTCCGTGCTCCAGGTCTTGCCGGTCTTTGAGATGCCGCGCGGCGAATCGAGTCCATACGGTGCTCTCAGCGCGTTCGCCATCGATCCGATTTACCTCGCGATGAGTGCCGTCAATGGGGTTGACGATAAACTGATACGCAGTGCGCTCGGCCCTGAGGGGCTCGACAAGCTCTCTCTGGTGAAGGGGGCAAAGCGTGTCGACTACGTTGCCGTTCGCGCATTGAAGGAAAAGGTGCTCGAGGCGGCCTTCGTGCGATTCGTCGAGAACGAATGGGCTTGCTGTACGCATGAGGCGGCCCTGCTCGAGCAATTTTCCTTGCGTGAGGCGCATTGGCTCGAGGACTACGCGCTGTTTATGGCGCTCCGTTCCGAGAACGGGGAGCGCGCGTGGAGCGATTGGCCCGATGCACTTCGCAACCGCGATCCTGCGGCGCTAGCAGCGGCACGGCTCGCCCATGCGCGCTCGATATTGAAACGCACGTGGATACAAATGCACGCTGCGAGGCAATGGGAGTCCATGCGCACGGCCCTCGCGCATGAAGGCGTTTCGCTGATGGGCGACCTTCCTTTCGTGGTCACACGCGACAGCGCCGACGTATGGAGTCACGCAGAGGAGTTTCACCAGCAGCTCTCGCTTGGTGTTCCTCCTGATGCGTTCTCGGCGGATGGTCAAGATTGGGGACTACCTCCCTATGACATGCCAGAAATGATGCTCACCGGGTGGCGATGGATGCGGGCGCGCGCGCGGCGGATGGGGCAACTCTTCGATGCGTTTCGGGTCGATCACCTTGTCGGCTACTTTCGCCAATGGGTGCGCGAGCGTGAAGGCGAACGTCGCGGCTACTTCGACAACGATGGTGACGAGGCCCAGGTTCGTCGCGGGAGCGAGCTCATCGAGCTTTTCGTAAATGAGGCGAAGCCCTCGATCGTGATCGCCGAGGACCTCGGTGTAATCCCCCAGTTTGTCCGTGAGGCATTGGCAAAATCGAACACGCCAGGTTACAAAGTCTTGCCCTGGGAGCAAGAGGATGGGCAGTTTCGCGAGCCGCGTGAGTTTCCAGAGGTGAGCGTGGTCACGTGGAGCACCCACGACACGCCACCGATCACCGCATGGTTCGATGCACTTGAGCCGTGGGAGCAAACGCAGCTGCGCGAGAAGATGGGACTCGCCGAGAACGCGGATGACCAAGAGAAAATGGTCAAGTGGCTTACCTGGCTCTACGGCGCCCGGTCGGAGCTGGCGCTCACCTTGGTTCAAGAGCTGGTAGGGCTTCGCGACCGGATCAATACGCCCGGCACGGTTGGGCCCGACAACTGGACGTTTCGTCTTCCGTGGGCCCTTGAGACCGCCGCCGCAGACCCCTCGCTCGGAACTCGCTTCGAAATGATTCGAGGGCTAGTTCAACACGCTGCGAGAGCGTAGCTGATGAAGATCAAGAAAGGACGACACACTCCGCTCGGGGCGACTTTCGACGGCCGTGGCGTGAACTTCGCGATTTTCTCCGAGAACGCGGAACGTGTTGAGCTGTGCCTTTTCGACGAGCAGGGGAGCGAACGCAGGATCGCGCTGCCGAGCCAGACTGAGTACGTCTGGCACGGGTATCTCGAGGGGGTTCAGGCGGGGCAACGCTATGGTTATCGCGTCTTCGGCAACTACGCGCCAAGAGCTGGACAGCGGTTCAACCCAGCCAAGCTGCTCATCGACCCGTACGCGCCCATGCTCGATGGCAAAGTCCAAACCGACAAGCCAGTTTACGGTTTCGATGCGCGAAGCGATGCGCTCGCCGACGTGCGGGATAGCGCGCCGTTCGTGCCAAAGAGCATTGTCTGCGACCCTTCCTTCGACTGGGGCGACGATCGTCCGCCACAAACCGCGTGGGAGGATACCGTCCTATACGAGTTACATATTAAGGGAATGACGGCGCAGCACCCTCTCGTGCCGGAACCCCTTCGGGGTACCTATCTTGGGCTTGCGCACGAATCGGTCATCGCGCACCTGCGTTCAATTGGCGTAACGGCTGTTGAACTGCTCCCGGTATTTGACTGCGCCGACGAAGCGTTTCTGCGCGACAAGGGCCTTTCCAACTATTGGGGCTACAATCCGATATCGTTTTTTGCGGTCGAGCAGCGTTTCGCGACGCACCCGAGCAAGGCGCGCGACGAGTTTCGTGAAATGGTCAAGCGCCTTCACGAAGCCGGGATCGAGGTCATTCTTGACGTTGTCTACAACCACACCTGCGAGGGGGCCGACCGCGGGCCTACGGTAGCGCTAAGGGGAATAGACAATGAAGTTTACTATCGTCTGAAGCCGAGTAAGAGGGAGCACTACGAGGACTTCACTGGCTGCGGAAACACACTCAACGTTGGACACCCGCAGACCCTCAAGTTGATTTGCGACAGCTTGCGCTACTGGGTCACCGAGATGCATGTCGACGGTTTTCGCTTTGACCTCGCGGTGGTGCT
>CAMBEV010000352.1 GCA_945865595.1 Nannocystis exedens
CGAGACTGCGGCATCGCCTGGCCACATCATGCTCTCGATCGCGTCGTAGATGACTGCGCTGCGCTCAACGAGATACTGCAGTCCGGTTGCACGCGTGTCGCCTTGCGCGATGGTATTAGTTGCAATGAGGCCGATCGTTCCGTGATTGCCGACGAGTTCCGCCGTGCGCCTAAAGAAGTGCGCGCTGAGATCTGCGTTGCCATGAGCACCGTCTCGCGTCGTGAGTAGCCACGGCAAGTAACGATCGCCATTGGTCTCGCTAATACCGTTCTTCCCGGCGAACGGCGGATTCCCCAAAAACGCGTCCATATACGCCGCCCGATTCACCGCGTTCTCATCCAACGGGTCCGGCCGCTCCGCATAAAACACTTCCGGAAACTCAACCATCCAGTGAAACACCGGAAGCCTCGAGCGAATCTCGCGTTGCATCTCGAGCAACTCGTCGGGCGCCGGTCCTCCCGCTGAGAGCCACCGCGTCACCATCCCAAGCCGACGCACGCGCTCCTCTTCGCGCGCCTTGTCTTTCTCGTGCGCAAAGAACGCACCCACCACGACGTCGCCGATCAGGCGCACGCGGTCGAGCGCGTCTTGCGCGTCCCAGAACAGGCGCGCCTTCTCGCGATCATCGGCCGCTGAGTCGCCGAGTTCGCCAATCTGCTGCCGAAGCAAAATGGCTTCGTCGAGAGCGCCGGAGATCTCGCGACCAAAGAGGTCGAGCTGCTTCGATGGCTTCGCGTCGGGGCGCTTCCATTGGAAGTTCCGAATCTGGTCGAAGTCCAAACCGACCAACGAATCACCGTGCCTCAGCGAGTGGTCGAGAAACGTAAACGGCAACGTCTTCGACAACGTCACGAGCCACAACGAGAGCTTCGCCAATTCGACGGCCGCGGCGTTCTTATCGACGCCGTAGAGGCACCGTTGCGCAACGACACGCCTCGCGTGCAAAAGCGGATCGCCGTGCTCCGCGGCAATTGCCTCAACCCTGTTCTCTCGCGTCCACGCTGCGAGCACCTGGTCGGCGAGGAAGCGACACGCCTCGACGAGAAAGGCGCCCGAACCCATCGCGGGATCGCACACTTTCAGTTCGAGGATGCGATCGGAGGCCGGCGCGTTGCCCATCACAGCGAGCAAGGGTTCGAGGGTGCGTCGAACAATCGGCGCGGACAGACTTCTCGGCGTGTAGTGCGAGCTCGTGCGGCGGCGCTCTGTTCCTGGTTGAAGAACAAGCTGGCCCGGTCTTGCTTTCGACAATGACGGATCGGCCTTCTTGCCACCTGCGGCGAACTTCGAAAGCGCCTCGATTGCGACGTCGTTGGCTCGCTCACCTTCCGCGTGCTTGAGCTCTTCGTTCAGCTTCTCGCCTTGCGCTGTGCTGAGCGAGAGGTTTTCTTTGAGCCACTTCGCTCGCCGCGCGGCGGGCACCTCGAGCACCTCTTCGGCCGAGACCCAAATGCGATCCGGCTTCACGCACACCGCTTCCGATGGCACGCGAAGCACGTGGTAGCCCATGAGTGCTTCGTAGACGCTGCCGATCTGTTCGACGTCGAGAGCGCGATACGAGAGCCGCTGCCCCTCGAACACGAGCAGCCGCTCGAGCACGCGAAACACGGTCTCGTCATCCACCGTGGGCAGGTTCACGGCGGCGCGATCTTCGGGCTGCGTGATGGGCGCGCTTCCTGCGGGTCCCCAGCCTTCGAGGAACGGATACTCGTGAGGATTGAACAGCGAGCCGTGTCGCGGCGGCATCTTCAGGCCCGCGTGCGACACACCAAGAAAGACCGCGCGAAAGAGCGTGACGAGGCGGCCCCAGGCACCGAAGCGGCGCGACATCGAATCGGGGTACGCCCCACGGTCTGCTTGCAACTGATCGAACAGCCCCAACACAGAGAAGTTGTCTGCGTAGAGCCTTTGGTCAACCGGAAGGAGGCCGCGGTCTTCGGCGTAGAGCACGAAGACGAGCCGCAGAAGGACGGTGAGGAGGCCCTTGTAGAGGTGGTCGCCACCGCGAGCGAGCGCGTCGTCGAGGAGATCGCGACCATCGCGTTCGGCTGCCGACTCGAAGCCGCGAAGCAGAATCTGAAGCGCCTCGAACACCTGGTCGGCCAAGTCATTCGTCACGTTGGCTTGCCGTTTCCGACTCTCGACAAGCAGCGCCGGAAGTGTTCGCTCTTCGGTCACGACGAAGAAGCGGTGCGCAGACAGCAACATCACGAACGCATCGAGAATCGGTCGTCCACCGATGCTCGCCATGTCGTCGAGGCGGAACGTGATGGCGCCCGATGATTCACCGTGCGGCGCGTAAATCAGACGCACACTCTCGCCGTTGACGAGGAGCCCAATCGGCACGCGGCAATGACGCAAAAGCCGGTCGAACTTCGCGGTCGGCGGGTAGTCCCATGTCCCGGTGACTGTCTCGGGCTTGTCGAAATCGAGCGCGGTCCCGTTCACGTTTCGTGGCAGCTCCCAGACGAGCATTTCGTAGGGAGAGCCCGGTTGCCTAGTGCCTTCGCCGTCGGCCGTTGCCTCGGGCGCGGCCTGCTTCTTCAGCGCCATCGTCGCGCGGAGGGTTTGCTTGCCCTCCGGGACGTAAAGCGAGAGCTCCTCCGGGAGAGCCTCTGCCACATCGAAGAGGTCGGGGGTAAGGCCGAGAAGCTCAGAGAGGAACGTTGCAAGGTTCGCGATTGCAAAACCTTCGGCGCCGCCTTCGCCATCCTTTTTCGAGACACAAAGGCTGAGGAGCTTTTGCTGCACATGCGGCAGCTGCCGCTCCATGCACTGCGCATCCACGAGCACCGGAATGGAGACGACGAGCCCATCGATGGGTTGCACCATCCCGAGCCACACTTCGTGGAATTGGCGATCGACGTCGCTCAACGGAGCTCTCGTGTCAGAGGCTTTCGCCCCATTCGTTCGGCTAACTTATTCTTTATTAAGTTATGGCCGTCAACCCCGCAAGCGTATGAAATAATTGACAATTTCATCCTCTCGTTTCCGGCCACAGCACAACAAGACCGACGGGTTCCAGCCGGCGAAGGGTCACCTTGTAGAGGGCCTCAATCTGCTTCGGCTCTCGCTCAAACTCGAGCTGGATGGAGACGAGTCGATTGTCCATGTGCTCCTTCTCTTTCTTGAATTGTTCGGCCTCGCGCTTGTCGAACTGCAAGACGAGCTGCGTGTGCCCACCGCGTCGCTCAATCTCCGCGATGATCGCCGCACGCTGGGTCCTAAGGATGTTCGCCAACGCCTCCGATTCTTCCGCGCCCCTCTGCAACAGTTTGCGCTCGGCATCATGCGCGAGGGCGTCCGCTTCCTCCCGGATGTGAGTCCACAGACTCGAGAAGATCGTCGGCGCGGCCTCGAGGATCTTTGCCTGCACACTGGCGGAGATTCCGTCGAGTGAAGGGGACTCCGCGAGCACCTGTTCAAGAAGCTCGATGGCCTTGCGATCGGCATCTTCGGCAAACGGCTTGAGCTCGCTGCCTTCGATCCACCTTGCCGCCACCGACACCAGCTTGTCGTGAAGCCTCGTCGCCCCGGGCCCGAAGAGAGAGAGTCGCCCGAACGCAATCACGCGCACGAGTGAATCGTGCCGTGTGCGAACCACGGTGACGCGACTGAGGTCATGTGCGCTGTAGCCCTGCGACAAGAACCGACCGAGCACGCGCTGCACGACGGGGTGTTGAAGATGAAGGTGCGAGAGGGCGCTGTTCATTTCCGCCGGCGGCCGAAACACAACAGGCTGCGGGGGCCTCTTTCGGAACTGCCAAAACGGCTCCGTCCTCCCGCGCGGAGGCCGCAGCGTGTCGACGGTCTCTTGCCACGATTCGGGAAGGTCCGGCATGGCCCACGCCTCGCTGTCGTCGTCACGGTCGCCCGACACGCGCTTCAACCTGCCGGCGCCTGCCAGCTCGAGGCCGACATCGACTGCGTCGCGGAGCAGCGTCGGATCGAAGTCCATCACTTTCTTCGATCGCTCGA
>CAMBEV010000353.1 GCA_945865595.1 Nannocystis exedens
AAGCGCGCATCGCTCGCCGAAGTGATCGCGATCGATATCTCGGGCTCGATGGGTGCAACGGTCGGCGGGCGCACCAAACTCGATCTCGCAAACGAAGGCGCGGCCCGCAGTGCATCCCTTCTCGGCAGTAGTGATCGCCTAGGCGTCGAACACGTCGATACGGTCGTCAACTGGAGCGTTCCGATGGGGCCTGTCACCGACGGACCCAAGATCGAAAAGGCGATCCGCTCGGTAGAAGTCGGCGGCGGCGGCATCTACACGGACATCGCGCTCGATGCCGCTTACAACGCCCTCGCGAAGGAAGCCGTCAACCTTAAGCACGTTCTCCTTTTTGCCGACGGAGGCGACGCCGAGCAAATCACGGGCTGCCGAGCGAAGGTTGCGACAGCGTTCTCTCGCGGCATCACCACAAGCGTGATCTCAATCGGGCGCGGGTCAGACACGCCCGAGCTCGAAGTGCTCTCGCGCATGGGACACGGTCGCTTTTACCTCGTCGAAGACGCAACCACACTGCCTGCGATCTTCTCGCAGGAAACCGTGCTCGCCGCCAAGAGCGCCATTTCAGAAGAGCCCTTCCGAGTCAGCCTCGGCACCCCGGGATCGCCAACGCGGCAAGTTGTTTGGGAGGAGGCACCTGCGCTGGGCGGCTACGTCGTCACGATCGCAAAGCCGCGCGCCACGGTGCTCCTCGGCGGGCCTGAATCCGATCCGATTCTCGCGACATGGGCTGCAGGTCTCGGACGTAGCGCCGCGTTCATGAGCGACTTCAAGGACCGCTGGGGCAAGGCTTGGCTCAAGTGGCCAGGCGCCGCAAAAATGTTCGCGCAACTCGCACGCGAAACGGCACGACGCGATGGCGACCCTCGGGTGCGCGTCGAAGCCGAAGCCGCAGGTGGCTCGCTTCGCATTCGTACCGATGTGATCGGCGATGACGGACGGGCGCAATCGTTTCGTCGTCTGCGCGCACGCATCGCAGGACCGGACGGCATCTCGCGCGATTTGGCACTCGAAGCGATCGCTTCTGGCCGATACGGCGTGAGCATGCCACTCAATCGGCCGGGCACCTACGTCACGACGGTCGTCGATGAACTCAGCGGCGAAGTCCTTGCAACCACCGCGGCCGCGCTCGGCATCGGCGACGAGCTAAGGCCCACGGGCAGCGATCGCGCGATGCTCGGTCGCGTTGCGGCAATCACCACCGGCAAGCTGCGCGACACCCTCGCAGGCGTGTTCGACGATCGCAGCAAGCGACGCTTCTCGTACGTTCCGCTCGCACCGCTGCTTACGCTGCTCTCTGCGGTCTTGATGCTGGCGTCGGTAGCTTCGCGCAAACTCGGCATGCCCGAGGCCCTCGCGAAAGTGCTCGATTCGTTGGCGTTCCAAAAGCAGAAACGCGCCGAAATTCGGGCGCGAAGGCGTGTGGAGATGCAGATGCATGCTGCAACGATCGCCGCTGATCAGCGGCGCAAACAAGAGGTGCTACGGGCGCGCAAGGCGCAGGTGCACGCTCAGCACCGCGGCGGACTCACCGCACCTCTTGTGGTGCCGCCTGGGCAGGTTGCGCCACCGCATGCACCAGCCATGGCTCCAGAAGCGGAGGCACCGCCACCGATGCCCGCAGCACCCGTTCGCGAACTTTCCGCAGCGGAACGCTTGGCCCAGAAGCGGCGCGAGCGAAAGTAACTGGGGGCGCCCCTGGCAGATCTATCGTCAATGTTGTGAACGATCACCGAGGGCTTCGGCGAGGGCTTCGGCGAGGGCTTCGGCGAGGGCTTCGGTTGGGGACTGCGACGAAAGAGGAGCTGACATCGAGAGGTCGGCACGGGATCGCCGTTAGCCGGCAGTTCACGTGCGCGCGGCTGCTGGACAACACGCTCCAATGCTGGGGCCAGAATACCTTTGGTCAGCTTGGTGACGGCACCACGACCGACCGTTTGACGCCAGTGGCGGTGATCGGACTGTAGCGAGTTACCGCAGTATGCTAAAAAATTAGCACACTGTGCTTGCTAAAATTTTAGCACGTGTCTATGAAGGTCCTCCGCAGAGGAAATGAGGGCCATGACCACACCGGATCCCACAAAGCTCACGCGGCGCGAGCGCGCCATCATGGACATCCTGCACCGTCGCGGTCGGGCTACGGCGCATGCTGTGCTCGAAGACCTCGACGATCCGCCGAGCTACTCAGCGGTGCGGGCTCTGCTGCGGTTGCTCGAGGAGCGGGGCCACGCCAAGCACGTGCAAGAGGGGACGACGTACGTCTACTCCCCGGTTGTTTCGCGCGCTGACGCGAAGCGGTCTGCGCTTGCCCACGTGGTCCGGACGTTCTTCGCGGGCTCCGTCGAACAGGCGGTGGCGGCCCTTGTTGACTCGTCGAAATCGAAGCTCTCCCGCGAAGAGCTCGATCGCCTTGCAGAACACATCGCTCGCGCAAAGAAAGAAGGACGCTGAATGATCTACGCACTCCTACTCTCCGGCGCCGTGCGCGTCGACGGTATTCACGTTGCCGGCAAGACCGGCACCTCCGAGCGGACGGCGCCAGACGGTCGCGACCTGAGGTACGCGAGCTTCATCGGCGTCGCCGATCTTCCCGCGCGCCGCATCGTCGCCCTCGTCGGCATCGACGGATCGCGCGACGACCTCTCCGGTGGCAAGGCGGCCGCCCCGGTGTTCGCGCGGCTCGTGAAGCGCATTCGCGGAATCTGATCGCATGCCTTACGGCAGGTTGCGGCGCAGGACGCCGCCGGTTCCGACGACAACGACGGTCTTGCCGACGACACCGATGCCTCGGAGCTGCGACGCCGCGACCGGCGATTCGTCCGTCCACTGCTGACCATTCCAATGCAATACGACGGCCGAGGTGAAGTCGCTTGCGTACCCCGCGGCCCAGACGTCGTTCGGGCCACTGCCTGCGATCGCGGTGAGGTTGGCGTTGTCGCTTCGTCGGTTCGCCGACCACGTGTTTCCGTCGAAGTGATAGACTACGCCCGAGGCGCCGACGGCCCAGGCATCGCTCGCGCTTGCTCCCCAGATTGCGCTGACGCGATCGCTCGCGCTGTCGACGACGGGCTTCCACTTTGCGCCATCCCAGTTTGCGATGTACCCACGTCCGGCGTGCCCTGCGACGCGCCCCACCGCCCAGAGCGCCGTAGGGGACGACGCCCAAAAGTCGAGGACGACGCCAGGCAGCGTCTCGGGTTTGGTCGACCAATCGAGCCACTTGCCCGCGGTGCTCCTGAATAGGGTGAGGGTGCCGTCCTGTGGGTCACCACCACCGGCCCAAGTGTCTGCGCCGAGCATCGTCACGGCATACAGGCCGAGTCCGCTTGCGGGGGAATCGAGAACCCAGGAGGATCCGTTCCACTGAGCGACCGCAGCCGTCCGAGAACCACCGACTGCGGTGATGCTCTTCTCCGTGACGACCCACAGGTCGTTTAGCCATGCCTCGACGGTAGTCCCCACCGCGACGGGAGTGCCGCCGTTCCACCGGAACACGGCACCGGTTTGCTCCGGGTGTCCCGCCGCACCCGTCCACCACAAATCGCCGGTGGCGGCTCTCACTTTGCCGAACCCGCCCGAGTACGGGACTGCGACCGGGCACCAGGTATTGGTTGGGCAATCGGCCGAGGCATCAGCGGCCGCATCGGCGATCGACGCATCGGGCGTTTCCTGTGCGTCCGCGAGGACGCCGGAATCCGCCGGGGCTGAAACTGCAGCGGTTCCGCACGCGGTGGTTGCGGCGACGAACGCGAGCGCGATCTGAGCTGGGCGAGGCAAACGTCCTGGATAGGTCATGCTCCCCAGCATCGTCCGGCGCCGCTCGTGTGCAAGGGGTTTCTCACGTGGACGCCCTTACACCGAACGCCGTGTTCAAGTGCGCACGTCGCCGAGGTTATGAGAGTGATTTTCAATTCCAAGTCGACGTCCCGACCGTCGTTCTGTACACGGTTTATGGAGGAGGCCCGATGTTTCTCCCT
>CAMBEV010000354.1 GCA_945865595.1 Nannocystis exedens
AGGTGTCGTGGCCTGCTGCGTCACCGCGGGCACTGCCGTCGCCTGCGTGGGTGGCGGCGAGGGCGCCGCGGCCGCTCTCGGATGCGAGCTTGATCGTTGACGGATGGCCCATCCGATGAGGAGTCCCGCTCCGAGGAGACCGAGCACAGTGGCGATGCCGAGAGCGATCCACAGCGGTCCACGCGAGCGAGGGACCACCGGGGGATCGTTGAACTGTGGTTCAAGCGAGGCCGCGAACGCCTGCGGTCGTGCGGGAGCGTAAGACGCTGCGGGTGGAACGTAACCCTGCGGAGGCGCCTGCATCGATTGCGCAACTGGACTTTGGTTAAGCTGCTGAACCTTTTGTGGCACCGGCTCCATGATGAGCGTTCGGTTAGGCTGCTTCGCCTTCTGCGCGGGTGCTCCTCGTGGCACGTTTGACGTAACGGGCGGGGGGGGCATTTCTGCAGCTGGCGTGTCCGAGAGGGAAGGCGTGCGGCTTGCTTCACGCTTTGTTGGCGTGCCCCGTGCCACAGCAGGTGCCACAGGAGGCGCCACAGGAGGTCGCCGGCTTGCGATACTGATGTCGCTTTCGCGCAGCATGA
This sequence comes from Nannocystis exedens, assembly GCA_945865595.1. Taxonomy (GTDB): domain Bacteria; phylum Myxococcota_A; class Polyangia; order Polyangiales; family Polyangiaceae; genus JAHFDX01. The sequence continues at coordinate 585 of CAMBEV010000354.1, forward strand.
TCGACGTCATCTCGTCGTCGTCTGCATAGGTAAATTTCTTGACTGATGCTGGGTCCGCGTTGCGAAGCTGTGCGAGCATGGCGAGCGCAGCGGTGGGCCGATGTGACACTTCCATCGCGGGTGGTGGTGCCGGGTGGGTGGGGCCGGCGTGTGAGGCCTGCGAACCCGCAATTCGTGGGGCCATCAGGGTTGGGTCTTCGAGCGTCGCGGGCCCTTGGGAACTGGGTGGGGGCGGCCCTGGCGGTACGGGTGTCGTGGACATCATCAACGTTCGCTGCCGCGCCGGGTTCGTTGTCGGTGCCCTTGCGGGTTGCACAACCTCGACGTGTTCGAGGAGGGGCATCGCGCGCCCAGTGGCTGTCTGAATGTTTGCGGGCATGTACGGATTGATGTTGGCTGGCTGAATCGCCGGCGCGCGCCGCGTGAGCTCACCTTCCTCAAGCATCGCCGCTTTGACAGAGCCCCACAGTTCTCCGGCATCTTGAAAGCGCTGTTGTGGATGGACCGCGACCGCGCGGCTGAATACGTCCTCGATGCGATCGCTGACTTGCAGACCGAGGGCACGTGGCGTTGGACGTCTCGTTGGGTCGATTGCCTGAAGTGCGAAGTCACCGATGTGGTTGCCCTCCATCACACACTGGTCGCGCAGGGCTTCGAGGAGGACCAGGGCGATCGCGTAAACATCGCTCCACGGGCCGACTTGCCCGAGGCGATCATCGAATTGTTCAGGTGCGCCATAGGCTGGCGAGAAGATGCGAATCTGACCGACGGTTTGCACGCGCGGCCCCATCGACAACGCATGGTCGCTAAAAATTTTGGCGACACCAAAGTCAAGAACCTTGAGCGTCGGACCGTGCCGGGTCTCGGCCAGGTAGAGGTTGCCCGGATTCATGTCGCGATGGACGACGCCTTGCGCGTGCGCGTAGGCGACCGCATCGATCGCGGGATCGAGCATCGCGATCGTTTCGCTGAGCGTGCGCCCTCGTTTACCCGCCGCGCGCCTCGCGGCGAAATCTTGCGCCAGCGACTTTCCGTCGAGCCACTCGAGCACCATGTATGGCACGAGTGCGAGCATCGCCGGAGCCAGGGTCGTGCCGCTCGCGATGCTGCGCACGATATGCAAATGCCCTTGCGACAATCGATAGTGCAGTCGACTCTCATCGCGAAACCGGCGGACGAAATTCTCCACGATGGCGGACCCAAGCGTGCTGGGAAGCTTGAGGCACTTGATGGCCACTGGCTCTTCGAGGCCGAGGTGAAAGCCGCGATAGACGATGCTGAACCCGCCCTCGCCGATAAATCGGTCAATGCGGAACTGCCCATCGATTACCTGGCCCACCAGTCCAAACGGATCGCCAGTGGTCACGGGGCGAGGGTATCATCCGGAAAAGTGAATGTCCGGAGCCATTCTCCGTCTCACCTGTAGGCAAGTGTGCCAACCCGAACCCCCTGAAAGGCGCTTGATATTCGCATGAAGAGCTTTCGATTTTTCCTAGGCGCGGCCCTGACGTCGCTACTCGTCTCGTTCTCCGCTGCGGCCGAACCCGCCGATGAGTTCGTGAAATCGCGCCATGCGGAATTCGTCAAGATCGTCAACGAAAAGGGCAGTTTTTCCGGTGCGATCGACAGGTATTTCGACGCGACGGTGTTCACAGAGCGCTGCTTCGGCAGCCTGTGGGAACAGGCCAACAAGCCCGAAAACAGTGCGAAAATCGCGTTAGTTGGCGAAAAGCTGAAGAAGCTCTTTCACCGAAAACTCCAGCGAAAGATTAGGTCCATCAAGGACTACGAGCTCGAGAATCCGCACATCGCAGAGACTGTCGGCACGGTCGATCAGGTCGACGCGAAGGCCAAGAAACGCGGCGAAAAGAAGGACGTCGAGCTCAGCTACTTTGTCTCGAAAGACAAGTTCGTTGACGTTGCAGTCGAGCACGCGAGCCCGAGCTCACGCGCGTATTACAAAGCCTTCAAGGGGCCCTTCACCAAGAGCGGCTTGGACGGCGTCCTTGAGTATCTCGACAAGCAGCTGAAAAAGTAAACGTCGACCGTCACTGCCGAAATTCACAAAGGACCCCTGCAACCTCATTCGGAGCGTGCGGGTGTGCGAGGCCGTTATCGAGCAGCGGCTGCCCCGTCGTTACGGTAATGAGCGCGCGATCGCCTTCTTTCGCGTCGTTCATCTCCACCGTTGACGCAAACACAGGCACGTGGGCATCGAAGTCGCTTTCGGCCACGCCGTCCTGCCAAAACCAACCAGAGCCACGCTTCTCAAGACCGATCCAGAACTTGAAGGTGTCGGAACCCAGCTCGGTGATGGCCTGCGCGATCTCCTCACGCTCTCCGTGGGTCTTGAACGTTGCCAGACTTGCGCCAATCGCTCCGCACGCGGCGACCGCATCAGCACCGGTCACATCGCGCCGCACCAGCGTGTAGCGTTTGTGGTCGTGGGTCGAGGCGATAACAATGCACGTCCCCGCGTCGCATTCTGCCGCGTGTCGACCAGGGGGCGTCCTTTCGCACACCACCCTTAGGTTCTGGCCCGCGTCAAGCCGGCAACCAATGGGCACAATCGGTCCGACCCCGCTTGCCGCTGCGCATTGCGTCGAGCAGCCACACTCTCCCGCAGTGCCGCCATCTGTTCGTCCCTTCATCAGGAGGAGGCCTCCTGCATAGCAAGCCGGACACCCTGGCCCCCAACCTGGCACACCAGCGACGAGCGGCTCCCAGCGCGGCTGAAGTTTTTCGCCAGTGACTTCTTGCAGCGCGACGTAAAACGGCCCGAGCGAGCCTCCGTCCACTATGAGGTTCTCCACAAGAGCGTTGTGTTCGGGCCCGCTCCCAAGGTGGATGAGTTCGCTTCCGCCGCGGCACGCACCCTGAGCGGCGAGCACCGTGTTCGCGCGCTGGCTCGGCACATAATAGCAGTGCAATGACGTGGGGCTTTTGTAACCTGAACAGACCACTTTGCAGTCGACGCAAGCGTGATCATTCGTCGAACCGTTCGGCTCGCACTCTTCGCCCGCGTCATACTCAATCAGGCCGTTTCCGCAGACCGGCCCGATATGTTCGAGCGTCAGCTCAGGCAGGCATGACAGGACTACGGCGAGCAACACCGCGCCTGTTGAAACTGCCACGATCGTCCGTTTCATTGGCCGCAAGAAACCCCCAACGCGCCTGCAGTGTACCTCATCCGTACGCGATCGTGACGGATCGGTGCACGAGCGGTCCGCAGCAGCTAGAATGTCGTCAATGGGGGCAGAAGGAAGTGCGTCGCTGACGCCTGCGTCGACGACGACGGGGTCAGGACGGTTCCGTCGTCTGTTCCAAGTGGGCGAGGGAGGCATGGGCTCCGTCGACGTCGCGCTTGAACGCGGAGATGGTGCATT
>CAMBEV010000355.1 GCA_945865595.1 Nannocystis exedens
GACCTTCGTTGCCCCTCGCGATCATTATTTTTCCGATTGAGCTGCTGACCGTTCTCCTGCTTAGGCCCGCAACACTGTCGATTCGACTCATGCTCAACATGACCGTCGACCACATCTTGGTGAGCGTCATGCTGAGCATGTTCGCGCTCTTCTTGCCGCTGCCCATCATGGTGCTCGGCACGCTCGTCGCGATCGTTCAAGTGCTCGTGTTTTGTCTACTTTCGTCGGTTTATATCGCGCTTGCCACCGAGCATGAAGAGCACGGCGACGGACATGGCCACGCCAAGAGCGGTCAAGCGCACAGCCACTGATCGCTGACTGATTGCTCACTGATTTTTTCCCTGGTCACACCAGACGAAACGGATTACTAGCCCAGCCCAAGGAGCCCCAAGAGATCATGAAGAAGCACATCCCCGCGGCCATCGCTTTCGTAGCCACCTTCTTGTTCCCTATTCTCGCGTTCGCGCAAGAGAAGGCAGCAGCCAACGCGTTCGACGTGCGCGCAAGGGCGGCTCTCGGCGCAGGCATCGCAATGGGTGTCGGTGCTCTCGGTGGAGCTCTCGGCCAGGGCCGCGCGGCAAGCGCAGCGCTTGAGGGCATCGCTCGCAACCCCGGTGCAGCGGCAAAAATTCAGACCCCGATGATTCTCGCGCTCGCGCTCATCGAGTCGCTCGTTCTCCTCGCGTTCGTCGTGGCGTTCGTGAGCCTCGGGGGCATCGCAAAGGGAAACTAAGGCGGGAACTGAAGCGGGAACGAAGCGGGCAACTGAGCCTGCTCGTTTGCACGCATGGGCGTCGGCTTCGGCTGACGCCTTTGTTGTTTTGTGATCTCAGGGCTCGCCCTTGATCCTGCGGCGCAGTTCGTTCGCCATGTGCACGAACCACACAGCCGCGCCCACGCTGAGAATCGCGTAGCCGACGATCGGTCGCGTCGATTGCACAAGGAACCCACCCGACAGTAGGCACGCACTAATCACGAGTCCCGAGAAGATGCGACGCCCCAAGCGATCGGCAGCCTTTGGCAAGTTGGGGTTAGGCGTTGCGATCTCGAGTCGGCCGTGGCGAACGTCGTCGAGGACTTCCCGAATCTGCAGAGGGAGATCGTAGCCCACACGAGACAGTTGCTCGATGCCCCGCCAGAGTTCGTTGCCAAGGCGCTGCGGTGAGTATCGCTTGCGCAAGATGGCCGTGAACTGCGGCGTCGCCTCGCTGAAGACGTCGAGATCGGGGTAAATTTCTTTACCCACGCCTTCGACAGTCATGAGGGCCTTGCCAACCAGCATGTAGTCGGTTGGGATTTCAACGCCGTACTTGGTTCCACCCTGCACGAGGTCGCGAATCATGGCGGAGAGCTCGATCTCTTTCAGCGGCCTTCCCAGGTACTTCTCGGCGAGCATCGCAGCCTCGGCACGGTACTCGCGCACGTCGAACTTTTTCGTAGGCTTGCCGATGAGGAGAAGCGCGTCGGCCACCGCGTAGGAATCTTTGCGTGCGGCGGCGATCATCAAGTCGACCGACCGATCGCGCAACTCAGGGCTGAGACGCCCCACCATGCCGACGTCGATCAGCCCGATAATGGGATTCTCGTTTGTTCCCATGATGATGATGTTGCCCGGGTGCGGGTCGGCATGGAAGAAGCCGTCATCGTAAATCATCTTGATGATCGCCGCGAGCATGCGCGTGGCGATCTTTTTGCCGTTGGCACCACCTTCTAGCGCGCGGTCAAGCTTCTTGCCGTCGAAGAACTCTTGGGTGAGCACGTACTTCGAGCTCGTCTGCTTGTAGATCTTGGGAAACTTCACGTCGGTCACTTCGGCGAAGTTGCGCGAGAAGCGCTCGGCGTTGTCGCCCTCGGTAACGAAGTCGATTTCGGTATTGATCGAACGGTCGAACTGGTGGACCAGTCCCGTCGGCGAGTAGATACGGCTCTCGGGTATGGCGCGTTCGATCGCGGCTGCCATGATGTGAAGCAACTCGACGTCGCGCGCGATGATCGATCCGACGTTGGGGCGCTGCACTTTGACGACCACTTCAACGTCGCCTTCAGGCGTCTCGAGCGTGGCACGGTGCACCTGGCCAATCGACGCGCTAGCGAGGGGATTTTGGTCAAATTGCTTGAACAGGTCTTCGACCTTGGCGCCAAGGCTTGACTCAATCACAATGCGCACGTCGTCGAACGGAACGGGCGGGACGTTGTCTTGGAGCTTCTTGAGCTCGACGATGACGTCGGCCGGAAGAAGGTCGGTGCGCGTCGACGCAATTTGACCCAGCTTGATGAACGAGGGGCCCAAGTCTTGAATGACGAGCCGAACACGCTCGCCGATCGACATCCGTGTGCGTTCGACTTCGCCGGTCTGCTCTTCTTCGAATCTAACGACGATCGACGCCGTGTCGTCAGGCGATGGCGGAGGCAGCGATAGGGCGCCCTCTTTCTTGGGACGGCTGATGCGGCCGAGCCCTGCGCGCGAAACGACCTCGCCGAACCCGTGACGCACCAGCACGCTCACAATTTCGCGAAGGCGGTTCAGATCGCGGACCGCTGAAAGCATGCTGACCATAGGAGGCGATTATCCACCAGGCGCGTGACGAAGGCGAGCGATCAGCGGACGACAACCACCGTCGCCGGATCGCGTGGCGTCGGATAGACAGCCTGCCACGCAGGCGGCAGTGATGGAAACGTGAATGCGAAGAGGACCCTCGCGTCGAGCGGCGAGAGGTTTACGCAACCGTGGCTGCGCTTCTTGCCAAAATCACGGTGCCAGTAAGCGGCGTGCAGCGCGATGTCCTTGCTGAAGAACTGCACGTAGGGAACTTCGTCCATCGAATAGTGCCTCGAGACGCCCTCGCGTTCGATGTTGTCCATCGTGGAGGAGCGAATTTTCACCCAGACGCGGAATGTTCCCGTTGGGGTTACATTTCCAGGCGTACCCCGTCCGGTGGAGACGAGCGTGGCGTAGACGGGCTTGTCGCCTTCGTACGCAACCAGCGTTTGGCTCGCCAGGCTGATGTCGATCCAGCGCTCGCGCGGTGAGTTGAGCTCCTTCGGCGGGCTCATGATTTCAGGGATCGCAGCGTCTTGCGCTCGTAGCCACTCGTCATCGTCGCTGATGCGAACCCAACGCTGCGTGCCCACTTTTTCGACCTCGCGGACGTCAAAGTGCGATTGCCGTGAGAGCGTCGACCTTGGCCTGCGCGGCTTGCCACCGTACACCCGGGCAGGCGAAGCAATCACCCAACCAAGGGCGAGCCCTCCGCTAACGGACTCGCCGTGAAAGGCCGAAGGCCGCGCAGGCGACACTTCATTGAGCGAGACCCAGTGACCACCCGGCGTTTGCGCCCAGTTCGCATGGTGCGTGTCGCGTGTCGTGGCAATACCCCACCCGGGGTCGAGCTCACGCGCCGTCCCACTGTCAACGGTTGGTCGCGTGTATAGAATCGCTCCGCCATTGGGCGCGAAGAAGTAGCGATAGAAGAGTCCGTTGTCGTCAAGTTTGTGCACTTCTTCTGTCTTCGGGTCCGCTTGCGAAAATTCCATCTGCTCACCGCAGACCCACGCGTAAGGACCAATTTCGATCCATCGCGCGCGGCACCCCGATCCGTCGATCGCGCTATAGATCGGCAAGTTGACGAACGGCAGCGACAGGCCGCGCCGCGGAGAGCCCAGCGCCGGACTGTCATGAATGTACACGTCGCCTTTGCGCGGCAAGATGGACCGCGCTGTTTCGCCAACCGGAATGCCGAGAGCGTCAAACCAAGGCGGCAATCGCTCATCCGCGTCAGCGCGAGCACGCACAAGCATGGCACCTGTCAAGACAGCGGCCGCCCCGAGCACGCGAAGCGTCATGGCTGCGGCAGCACCAACTCGAAACACGCACCGGCAGCGCTGTCGATCAATGCAACCGCACCACCGTGCTCTTCGGCAACCTTCTTGACGATAGCCAAACCGAGGCCAGTCCCGCC
>CAMBEV010000356.1 GCA_945865595.1 Nannocystis exedens
CTAAAGATAAGCGCCAGGACCTTGAACGACGCGAACGCCATGACCCCACTCAGCGGGAGCGTGAGCACCCACGCCACGAGAATGTTCCCCGCGACGCCCCAGCGAACTGCGCTCACGCGTTTGCTTGCGCCGACACCCATGATGCATGCGTTGATGCAGTGGGTTGTCGAGACCGGCACGCCCTTGAGACTCGCGAGAAGAATCGTAAGAGTGCCGCTCGCCTCGGCCGCGAAGCCCTGAAGTGGACTGATGCGGATGATCTTCGTCCCCATCGTCTTAATGATCCGCTTGCCGCCCGCCATGGTGCCGAGACCAATCGAGGCGGCACACGCAACGATGACCCACAGCGGGATGTGATCCCCCTTGGCCAGCGCCCACGCTGGCAATCCGGTGCCGCCCGCGGCGACGAAGGACGCAAGCGCAAGCGCAATGATGCCCATGGCCTTCTGCGCGTCGTTCGATCCATGCGCGAACGCCATGCCGCAAGCTGAAACGAGCTGTAGGCGTCGCGAAACGCGATTGACCCGATCGGGCTTCGAGCGCCGAAAGTACCAGGTGAGCAGCACCATCGCGGCGAACGCGATGAAAAAACCAAGCGTCGGCGAAAGGACCAACGGCACGAGCACTTTCGTCTTCAGCGCGCCCCATCGAAAGGCAGAGAGGCCACCCTTCGCCACGACCGCGCCGGCAAGGCCGCCGATGAGCGCGTGCGACGAGCTTGAGGGAATGCCGTACCACCAAGTGATCAGATTCCACGCGCATGCGCCGAGGAGCGCCGACAGAACGACAGTCTGGTTGACCATCTGTGCATCGGCGAAGCCCGATGCGATCGTTTTTGCCACGGCCGTGCCTGTCACAGCACCGACGAAGTTGAGAATGCCCGCGAGCATGACAGCCGTTCGAATGGGAAGAACACCGGTCGAAACGACCGTGGCTACCGCGTTCGCGGCGTCATGAAAGCCGTTAATGTAATCGAAGATGAGCGCTGCGACGATCACGCAGATGAGCAGGCTAACCATGCTTTACAGCCAGGTTCCCGAGGATCTTCGCGACCGCTTCGCAAGCATCGATGGCATTCTCGAGATCGTCGAGGACGCTTTGCTCGCGGATGATCACTTTTGCGTCCACGTTCGGGTTTCGAAAGAGCTCTGAGATCGCTTCTCGATAAACGCGGTCGCCCTGTTTCTCGATCTTTCGAATCTCACGCCCGAGCGCCACGATCTGCGTGTAGTCGTGCTTGCGCAGGAGCGGCACTGCTCGCTGGATCAACTCTGAGCTCTGTAAAATCAATGCGATCAGCCGTTTCATCGGCACTGTCGGACTCTCGACGCCGAGCATGTCGCACGCGCGAATGGCGGCATTCGCGAGGTCGAGGACGCCGTCGAGTTCTGACGAAAGGCGGTGCAAGTCCTCGCGATCAAGCGGAGTGACAAATGTGAGCGCCAGCGCGTCTTCCATTTCGTGAAAGAGCTTGTCGCCTTGGTGCTCCCACTCTTGCACCGCATCGCGTACCGAAACGAGCGTGCCCTCACCCTCGCCAAACCGCGCCAGCGCGATCGATCCATCGCGGACCGCCTTTGACTGGCGCTCGAGAATGTCGAAGAAGTGATCTTCGCGTGGGAGCAACCAACGAATGATGTTCTGAAGGCCCATTGAGTTGCGCGCTAGCCTAAGGGAACACTGCGCCGAACGGGTGACATCAACGTTACGAATTTGAGCGGGACGCGGGATTCGAACCCGCGACATCCAGCATGGGAAGCTGGCACTCTACCAACTGAGTTAGTCCCGCAAAGGAGCAGAGCCCTCTGCTCTCAACACAAAAGCGCAATCAGCCGCTCAGCCACCCATTGCGCACTTGAGAATTGCTGCTGCTTCGGTCGCGCAGTTGGCGCCGGCCGAGTAGACCTTGTTCTCGCACGTGCCCTTGGAGTCGAGACAGCTGACGTACGCGTCAGCCTCCGACGTGCACTTGGTGCTCTCGGTGCTGCTGCCCGAGCTCGAGGAGGAGCTCGCGTTGCAGTCGATGGTCGTACCTGAGCACGCGTTGGTCTTCTCGCAAACCGAGACCGCCGCGGACTTGCCGCATGCCATCGCACTGATTGCAAACACTGCAGCCAAGCAAACAAGAATCTTCTTCATGATGGTGTCTCCTCCTAAAAAGAACGCGTGGCAAAACCCAAGGCGAACTTTGCTTACGATCTTCCTATGGGCCTTGCAAGGGGCGAAGGCCGAGGGACTATTCAATCGTCGCGGCGCCACTTCCCAGCGCCTGCTCCAGCAACTCGTCCTGCGCCAGCGCCAGCGTGCCCTTCAGTTCCTCCGGCCTCCGCCACCTCGCCTCAAGAATCTCCGCGACGTTCATCGGCCCCTCAATGGCATCGCTCACCTTGCACCGCACGACGATCGTCACCGCATGAAATCGCGGATCGCGGTCGGGCCGCGAGTAAACCCCCGACACCGACTCGATCGCCTCCAACTTCGCGCCAGCCTCTTCGCGGAGCTCGCGCTCGACGGCGGTACGCAGCGTTTCGCCCCACTCGAGCGTGCCGCCCGGTAACGCCCAAGTCCCAAAATCAGCGCGCCTTATGACAAGCACGCAACCATCTTGACGAATTGCAACCATCGCCACGCCGACGACAGGTCGCCTCAGCACGTGGCGCGCAACTTCTTTCAAGAGGACCCACGCGCCACTCGGCAATCGACTGAGGTAGCCCATCGCCATAAGCTAGTACTGCGACCGGATGGTCGCAGTCATTAACAAAGTCAATACGGTTGACCAGACGAGGTCAAGAGCTCATTATTCATGGGCTCTCACCCCGCTGGGAGCCCATGAATAATGAGCGAACTCGGGCGGTCAGAGTACTAGCCGGCAATCAAGGTCGCGTCTGATATGAAGGGCAGATGAAGCTTGTGACCTATCGCGCGGGCAACGACTTGCGCGCCGGACTCATCCAAAGCGATCGCATCGTAGACATCGAACGAGGCCTTCGCGCGCTCGACGGGTCGGGCGGAACGCTGCCTAGCGCAGCCGACATCGCGCATCGTTATGGCTCTTCCGTTCTCGCGTTAATCGAGCGAGGGAGCGTCGACCGCGTTCGCGAAGTTGAAGCTCAGGCCGCTGCAGGGCGGCTTCCAGCGCAGGTGGGCGACAAGTCAACATTCTTACCTATCGCAACGACCGTCCTCGCGGCACCCATTCCGCAGCCGCCGTCGATGCGCGACGGCTACGCGTTTCGTCAACACGTCGAAACGGCGCGCCGCAACCGTGGGCTCGAAATGATCCCTGAGTTCGATCAGTTTCCCGTCTTTTACTACACGAATCATCTCAGCGTTACCGGCCCCGGCGACGTCTTCGTCGAAGACTTGCATACGGAGCGCCTCGACTACGAATTGGAGGCGGCGGTCGTCTTGGGATCGGGAGGCCGTACACTATCAGTCAAGCAGGCTGACGATGCGATTTTTGGGCTCACGATCATGAACGATTGGTCGGCCCGTGCGCTGCAAATGGAAGAGATGAAACTGTCGCTCGGTCCCGCCAAAGGAAAGGATTTTGCGACATCGCTCGGCCCGTACCTTGTGACGCTCGACGAACTTGCGCCGCACACACGCAACACCGATCGCGGGCGCGTTTTCGATCTCGGCATGCGCGCATTCGTCAATGGTGTTCACCTTTCGAGCGGCAACCTCGCGGACATGACGTGGACGTTTGCGGAGATCGTCGCGCGGGCGAGCTACGGTGTTTCGCTGCGCGCCGGCGAGGTTATCGGCTCTGGCACTTGCGGCACGGGTTGCTTACTCGAGCTCAATGGCTCAAAGATCACCAACAACCTCTGGCTAAAGCCCGGCGACGAAGTAGTCCTTGAAGTTGACCACTTGGGCAAGCTCGAAAACCGCATCGTTAAAAGGTAACTTTCGTCGGCGCGTCGTCGCTCACGTTCAG
>CAMBEV010000357.1 GCA_945865595.1 Nannocystis exedens
GTTGTCTTACCCATCGCGCTCACGACGACGACGAGCCGGTTTCCCGCGCGCCTACTTGCGACAACCTTTTCAGCGACTTGACGAATCTTGCCAACGTCGGCGACTGACGAGCCGCCGTACTTTTGAACGATGATCGGCACGGTTACTCCTCGAGGTCACCGCGCCGCTTCAATCGCCTGTGTCAGCTCGTCGTCTGTTTGGTCCGCGCCGCCGATCCATCGGACGATGCCTGATTTGTCGATCACGAATGTTGTGGGCATTTGGGCCACGCGAAACCGCCCCGAGTAAACCTGCGAGACATCGTGGATGATTGGAAATGTGAGCGAGAACTGGTCGACGACCTTCTTCGCCTTGTCGCGCGATTCGTCTTCACTCACGCCGATCATCGCAACGTCGGAAAATCGCTGGTGCAGAGCCTGGACGGCCGGAAGCGTCTTCTTGCAAGGCGCGCAGTAATCGGCAAAGAACTTGACGACCACAACTCGCCCCGCAAACGCTCCAGCGGCCAGTGGTGAGCCGTCGAGCAGCTGCCGCGCCTTTAGCTCTGGCGAGGGTCGGCCTAGCAGTGGATGCGCCGAGGAATGCGGGAAATTGGGTTGACCACAGGCGGATGTCAAAGCGAGCGATGCGACGACGAAGCAGGAGGAGAGGAAGCGAACCATCATGATCCTCATTGTGCGTCGGAAGGCACCGACGTCGCAACTATCCCGAACGCGCCCGCTAACCACACGAGCGTTTCAGAAGCCGCTGCGATGTGCACAGAGTTGGGCTCCAGGTCGCTTCCAACGCCCGCGACGGCGGCAAGGCGCATGCGCTCACCCGTTGGCGAAACACGGTAGAGCACGACCCCGCTGTGCACCCGATCTTCACAGGCGACGAGCCACGCAACCTCATCAAGGGGCGACAGCGCAAGCACCCTTCCGGGGAGCGTTACATCACCGTGCCCAGCAATTCGCAGGCGTCCGTCGATCACGAACGCGACCTCGCCACATACTTCAGCGAGTGCCGTGAGGAGCTCTGGTCGAATCTCAAACTCGACCAATGAATCCTCTCCACGTGCCGAGCGACGCGCCAGGCGAACGCGATCGGCGCGGGTTGCGTGCACAAACAGAACGTCGAACGGTGAGGCCGACCACGCAACGACAGAGGAGGGCCAAGATTGCCTCAACGGGTAGCTGCTTGCAGCGTCGTTGACCGGCGTTTCGTCAGCCTGCAGCGCCTGAATGCTTCCGCCCTCGGTGAGCACCAAGACCTCTTGCGCCACGATGCGCACCTCGAGAGCGCCCGCTATGGTTGAGGTCGTCCACTCCCCCGCGCCAGCACCCACCAGAGCACCCACCCGAGCGCCCACCCGAACGTAGACGGTGCCTGCGTCGTCAACGCAAGCCATCGTTTCGTCAGTAGCCGCTACCGATAGAATACTGCCCCCAAGCAAGAGCTCGTGGCCACCCTCCAGGTCAACGCGAAACAGCCCAGACTGTGACGCGACCAGTGCTCCTCTGGCGATCGGCACGACTTCGTAACATCCGGTGAGCGGAATACGCGGCCCGACCACTGCCCACTTGGGCCCCTGTAAGGGGTGTGGGGCTGGACCATCGGCGAGCGCCTGTCTCGGAAGCTCGCCTTCATCGTCGTCGCCAGCGTCAATCGGCGGCAGCGTATGCTCTTCGATCGCATCGGCATCGAGCGAGGGCCCCTCTTCTCCTGAATCATCGTTCGCCGAAAGGTCGAGAAATGAGAGAGCGTCGTCTTCGAGCGGCGAGCTGGCTGTGTCATCTCGCGCTGATGCGTCGTCGAAAAGCAGCATTTCGCCCCCAAAATCGCCGGGCATGGGCTCTGCGTCGCGCTCTGGGCCCTCAGAAAGGGGGCCCTCAGAAAGGGGGCCCTCACCCCAACCCTCTCCAGTGGGGCCCGTCGGGAGAGCGAGGTGATCGCCGAGCACGGAATCGTCGAGCGAAACCTCTTCGTCGAAGTCCATCCCCTCAAGATCGAGCACTGATGACTCGATTTCATCAGGCTCAAGTGGCGGGAGTTCGTCACAGGCATCATCGTCGAGATTCGGCACGGCCTTAATGTAATGCGCCGCGGGAAAAATCGGCGTGGAAAAGCTTCGCACGCGCGCACGCTCCGCGTACGCTGTGTGGCTCCGATGCGCATCCTGGTTCTCTCGCGCAACGTCACGCTGTATTCCACGAGCCGCCTGGTGCTTGCGGCACGTGCGCGTGGGCATGCAGTCACCGTCGCCGACCCGCTTGATATGCGCATCGTGGTCTCAAAGGGTCGGCCATCGATGTTCCTGGGCGCTGACGCCGTCGAACATTTTGACCTCGTCATCCCACGCATCGGGGCATCGATCACCAACTACGGGCTGGCGGTAGTACGGCAGTTCGACATGATGGGCGTTCCCGTGCTCAACACCGCGGTCGCCATTGCTCGGTCGCGCGACAAGCTCCGCGCCATGCAGTTGCTCACGAAGAAAAACCTCGATGTGCCGGTGACGGTGTGTGCAAGGTCGCCTGATTCGGTCGACCAAGCACTCGCCGTGGTCGGCGGAACGCCGGTTATCGTCAAGCTTCAACAGGGCTCACAAGGCATCGGCACGATGATCGCGGAGACGCCCCAAGCGGTCACCTCGCTCCTCGAAACGCTTTGGGCAATGGGCCAAGACATCTTCTTGCAAGAGTACATCGCAGAGTCGAAAGGCCGAGATTTCAGGGCGATCGTCGTTGGTGGACGCGTCGTCGCGGCGATGCGTCGTCAAGCGCGTCGCGGTGAGTTCCGGTCGAACCTGCACCGTGGAGGCATCGGCATCGAAGCCGAGCTCGATCTTCGCTACACGCGCGCGGCAGTCGAGGCGACGAAGGTGATGGGCCTCGAAGTGGCCGGCGTCGACATGCTTGAGTCGCGTGTCGGCCCCAAGATTCTTGAGATTAACAGTTCGCCCGGACTCGAGGGCATCGAGCGCGCAACAGGGCGTGACGTCGCGGGCGCAATCATTGCGCACGCCGAGCGTTACGTTTTGCGGCGCGCCAAGTCGAGAAAGCGCCGCGACCTCGTGATGGACGAGGAGCGCCGCCACCGCCGGCTCAAACCCGAGACCTCCGCTGCCGCGGCAAAGAGGCGCAAGCCTTAGCGCCTGTCTACCGATTGGGCTGGGGCGTGATGCGCAACCAGGGCCGGACTACTTTGAAGCCCTTGGGAAATTTCTCTGCGAGAACCGCTGGGTCTTGCAGCGAAGGAATGATGACCACGTCGTCCCCGTCGCGCCAGTTGGCTGGCGTCGCGACAGAGTGCTTGTCGGTAAGCTGCAACGAGTCGATCAAGCGCAGAATTTCTGTGAAGTCGCGGCCGGCGCTCGCCGGATAAGTGAACGTCGCGCGCACCTTCTTGTTGGGATCAATCACGAAAACCGAACGCACGGTCATGCTGTCGTTCGCCTTCGGGTGGATCATTCCGTAAAGTTCAGAAACTTTACGATCGGCGTCCGCAAGGATGGGGTACTCGATCTTGGCTGACTGCGTTTCTTCGATGTCGCCAATCCACTTTTTGTGTGACTCAAGGTCATCAACACTGAGGGCGAGAACCTTCACCGAACGCTTCGCAAACTCGGGATGCAGCTTAGCGACGGTGCCTAGCTCAGTCGTGCAGACTGGCGTGAAGTCCCGCGGGTGCGAAAAGAGCACCACCCAGCTGCTGGCCGCCCATTCATGAAAGCGGATGTTACCGTTGGTCGACGTCTGTTCAAAATCAGGAGCGATGTCGCCGAGCTGCAATGCCATAAAGGACCTCCGCGGAAGGTGAGAACTGCAACGCCGGTACGGGAGCGCGACCGAAGGGAATGGAGGGGAGGGGGGAGTCGCTGCCCGGCACGTACCGGCGTCAGCCACAACCATAACACCACTCATCCGTTGCACAAGACCCGTGTTCGTTTA
>CAMBEV010000358.1 GCA_945865595.1 Nannocystis exedens
CTGGCGCGGCGATGTTTGCGCGGCTCGCGGAAGGCTCGGTTGCACTTGACAAGCGCGATGCCGATGGGGCCACGGCGGCCTTCACCGAAGTGCGTTCGTCGGCACTTGGTAAAGCTGATTCACTGGTTCAAGCGCGCGCAGTCGAAGGACTCGGATTTGCGAGCGAACTTCGCGTCGAGCGCGCCGAAAAAGATCCCACCGCAAAAGACAAAAATCTTGACGCTGCACTCGGCTTCTACCGCGCGCTCGAAGCCATCGAGGGCTTCAAAGACGTCGGTCAGTACCACCAAGCGCGGGTGCTCGAAGCGAAGGGCGACAAGGCGCGAGCCATCGAATTACTCAAGGGCATTTTCGAGAAACTCAAGAAGCCAGGTGAGCCGTACGTCTACCTTAAGGGCATGGTCACCGAACGCCTGCGGCTCCTCGATCCCACAGCGGTTCCACCCGAGCCAAAGGGCGGCGCGGGTGGCGGCCTTTCCCCCGAGTTGCTCAAGCAGCTTCAGGGTGGCAATGGCGAAATCCCGCCCGAACTCCTCGAGAAGCTCAAGGCGCAAATGGGAAGTGGCGGCAGTGGCGGCGGGGGGCCAGGGAAGTGAACCGACCGGCGTTCGCGTTCTTGCTGGGCGCGGCGCTTGGTGGCTGCGCGCGATTTGACGGGTCCGACCGCACTGCTCCCGACGTTCCTCTTTGGTTCACAAGGCCGGGTGGCGCGCTTTCGGTAACGGCGCGCCGCGTGCTGAGTGCTGACGCGCGCCGCATCGGTGACGTTCGCGAGTTCAGCAACCGACGACCGATCTCTGAGCGAAGTGTTCCGACGCTTGACGTTCAGAATGGCCGCGTGTTTGTTGGGACTTCCGACAAGGGGCTCTACGCCTTGCGCGCGTCTGATCTCAGCACCCTTTGGCGCTTCGAGACGGGCGGGGCAGTGATGTCCGAGCCATTGTTCGACAACGAACTTGACGTTGTCTATTTCGGCTCACACGACGGCGCCCTCTATGCGGTTCGAGCCTCCACGGGCGAGCTCGTGTGGCGCTACAACACAGGCTCAGCGGTCGGACGTCAGCCTGTACGCGATCGGGAGCGCCTTTTCTTTTCAAACGCGAGCGATTACATTTTCGCGATCGATCGCCGCTCTGGAAAAACGCACTGGCAAGCGCATCGCACGCCCGCCATGGGCATGGAGATCGCTGGACACGCGGGCGTCGCGTTCGATCAGAACCGCGTTTTCGCAGCGTTCTCAGACGGTCACGTGGCCGCGCTCAACGCCGACAGCGGCACCGAAGCTTGGCCTGACGCACTCGACCTCCTCGCGGGTGCAGACGCAAGCACTGAGGCCGCGCGCTACCTCGACGTCGACACAACGCCGGTGGTCGCGTCGCATCCGCAGCATGGCCGCGTGATCTATGTCGCCGCGTATTCAACCGGCGTGTTCGCCATCGCGGCTGCCACAGGCACCATCCTGTGGCGCAACGACCGCGCCCTCGGCGTGGCTGACGTCACGTACTGGAGCGAGCCCGCGCACCGTCCCGAA
Organism: Nannocystis exedens; assembly: GCA_945865595.1. GTDB lineage: Bacteria > Myxococcota_A > Polyangia > Polyangiales > Polyangiaceae > JAHFDX01. The sequence continues at coordinate 1,532 of CAMBEV010000358.1, forward strand.
GGCATGCCCGCCGATGCTCCGCCATTGGCGACTCCACCGCTGCTTCTTGCGTCAAGCGGGTCAACGGGGCTTTGGGCGCTCGATCCACTGACCGGAGAGATGCAGTGGCGCGTGCGCGTTCCGGAGGGCGGTGTGACCGCAGCGGTGCCGATCGCGGGTGCGCTGTTGGTCGGCTCGACCGGGCATGGGTTGCACTTGATCTCGCCGCTGAACGGCAAGGGCATTGACGGTATCGATCCGGGCCTTGGGTTTTCGTCACCGGCAGTTGCATTTGGACGCACGGCGTACGCACTCAGCAATGCGGGAACGCTGTTCGCGGTGCAGGTGAATCCGCCAGGGAGGTGAGCGCCACTTGCCGAAACCATTCGGGAATGTGTGGTCATTCATCGGCGTCTTGAGGTGTATCCTCGAGGTTTCATGAATTTTTTTCGGGTTTCTACGTTCACAACACTCGCCAGTGGATTGCTCAGTGCTGGCTGCAGTCATCGCGACCCCGCTCTGTCAACGGCTCCGACCAACATCGTGAGCACACCTACAGGCGCAGGGGCGGGCACATCTGCGGAAGCGGGCACCCCTAAATCCGTTGAGCCGAGCCTCTTTTACTTGGCGGCCGAAAGCGGAAAGCCGTTTCAAGTTTACGTACTCGACAACGTGACGTTCGTGCATTCGGGATCGTTCGTCGGTCAACTCGAGAAAGACAAGATTGTTTACGATGCGACAATCCTTCGTGGTCTTGGGCTTACCGGCGAAGACATGGGTATCGCGTTTCTCGAACGCATATTTGGTTCGTGGCCCAGCGAAGCTTGGGCACTGCAACGCGGCTCGACCGGACGTGTTGGATACTCAAACGCACTGCGTTGGGCGTCGCGGGCTCGCGTCCCAAGCTCGTTTGCCACGCTCCACGTGCCACTCGCGTCCTCAAGTTCGACGCTGCGACGAAGAAGTTCCAAGCCGCGACTGAGAAGCGGGTCGGCCAATAGACCAAAAGGCGGGGCGAGCGCGGGGGCTGGTTGAATTGCGTGGGACCATGTGTAAAGCTTCACACATGGCCACAAACCTCGCGATTGATGACGGGCTGCTTGAAGAGGCACTGCGCGTGGGCGGGCACCGGACCAAGAAGGCGACGGTCACCGAGGCGCTGCGCGAGTACATCAAACGCCGCCAGCAGGCTGACATTGTCGCGCTCTTTGGCACGATCGAATTCGATCCGAAAGTTGACTACAAGGCCGCTCGTCGACGGAAATCATGAACGTTCTTGTCGACACTTCTGTGTGGTCGCTTTCGTTGAGGCGCGGAATTCCGCGAGATGGCTCAGTCGAGAAGGAGCTCGCTGAACTGCTCCGCGAAGGTCGGGTCCTGATGGCCAGCGCCATTCGGCAAGAGCTCCTGTCGGGATTGCGTGGGGACGTTCAATTTCGAGAGCTACGCGACCGCCTACGCGTGTTCGATGACATCGAAGTCAATTCGCTTGACCACGAAGAGGCTGCGTCCTGCTTCAATCGGTGTCGTGCACGCGGCATTCAAAGTAGCGCCGTTGATGCGCTCTTGTGCGCGATCGCCATGCGCCGACAGACCGCGGTTTTCACGACCGACAATGACTTCCACCACTATGCTCGAGTGCTTGGCCTGAAGCTCCACAAGGTGCGCGACGCTTTCAGGTAGGCTTGAACGACATTTACTGAGGGCTTTGGAGAGTTCGGCTGACCAAAGTTGCGTCAGTCGAAAATTTGGTCTATTCTGACCAAAGTTGCGTTAGTCGAAAATTTGGCCAAATGAAGCCCCGATACATTGAGAATGCGATTCGCTCGCTCGCGCTAGAGCGCCACAAGATGGCGTTTGTCTCGGGGCCTCGCCAGGCCGGGAAAACGACGCTGGGCAAGCGACTCATTTCAGAACTTGGGGGCGACTACTTTTCCTGGGACGACGTCGCATTTCGCAGACGCTGGGTGAAGGAGCCGGCATCCCTTGTGCGAGACGGGCACGGGGGACTCTGCGTGTTCGATGAAATCCACAAGGGGAAGGGATGGAAGGGCACCATCAAGGGCTTGTATGATCTTCATGGTCGCGAGGCCCGAATTCTTGTGACCGGAAGCGCTCGGCTAAACGTCTACCGAAGGGGAGGCGATTCGCTGCTTGGGCGATATCTCAACTTTCGCTTGCATCCATTTTCACTGGGTGAGGTCGTCCGCAACCGGCACGCGGCAATCTTGGATCCGGATGCGTTCATGCAAAAACTCTTGGAGTGCGAGACTTGGTCGGCAGGCGATAGGGCGCAAAGCACGCTGAGCGATCTCTTGCAGTTTAGTGGCTTTCCCGAGCCCTTTCTCGAGCGCTCTGTCAAACTTGCCAATCTTTGGCGTCGAGGACGTCTTGAAAAGA
>CAMBEV010000359.1 GCA_945865595.1 Nannocystis exedens
AGCGATACGCACGCGAGCATCGTACTGGCTTCGGCGATCACGGTCGTGTCGCGCAGCACCTGGTACTCAAATCGAAACGACGCGGCGCGGACCTCGCCCAGGCTCACGGCGATCAGAAGTTCGTCGTCAAAGAAAGAGGGTGCTCGGTATCGCATCGTCAGCTCGACCACCGGTAAGTGCATCTCTTGCACTGCCCAGTCTCGATAGTTCACGCCCCGACGCCGCAGCCACTCGACGCGCGCATGCTCGAGGTAAAGTGGGTAGCTGCCATGATGGACGATACCCATCGCGTCGGTTTCGGCGAACCGTACCCGCACGGGGACGTGGCTCGTCGATCGCAGGAGATCCACGTCGATCATCGCGGGGGTGTACCGCAATAATTGCGGCACGCTATGATCAAACGCGAGTGGCCGATCGAAAACGCCTTCCTGTTCTCAAGAACACGCCCGAAGAGGAACAGGGCGAAGAACCACGGCCGCCTTGGCATTGGGTAGGCTTCGGAACAACCGCGATCATCGCCGCGTGGGTGCCGCTCACGTATGTCGGGACGGCCATTGCGCAGCGCTGGATTCGCGTGCGCTTCCCGATCGCAGCCCTGGAGGCGGACGTCACCCGAGGGCTCGCGGCATTGCCGCCGGGCGATCGCGCGACCTTCGTTGCGGTTCAGATTGGCCTCCCTGCCCTCGGCATGACCCTCGGCGCAGTGTTTGGCGGCTACATTGTCGGTCGATGGGGGGGCGATAGCGCGACGTCGCGTGAGGCCGCCATTGCTGGCTTCGCGGCGTCCTTCATCGCGGCGGTCCTTACGTTCGCAGGCGGAGGCTTTGCGTGGCCAGTGCTTCTTTTCGTCGCGATGTCTACAATCGCGGCCTGGTTGGGTGGGCGATGGGGCATGCGGGCGCGCATCGCCGCGATGACGCCGAACATGAGAAAGTAACGGCCTCGTGCACTCCGTGCTGGGCTGGTCTAAAGCCTCGCTGATGCTGTGCCTCAAGGTGCCGACCGATCCGAGCTGGGCTCCGGCCGCGTTGGCCGCGATCGAGACGATGCTGATCGACCACGCGCATTGTGAGCTCAAAGCGGCTTCGAATGCCATGTCACTCATCGCACGCCATCCGGACGACGGAGTCATCGTCAAGGCGCTGATCGAACTCGCCAAAGACGAACTCCAACACTTCGAACGCGTCGTTACATTTCTGGCGGGCCGCGGCCTCTCCCTCCGTACGCCCGAGGTCGACACGTATGCAGCCGAACTTCGTAAAAGTGCTGGACGATTGCCTCGCGACCAAGAGGTCAACTCCCTTGTCGATCGACTGCTTGTTGCGGCGGTGATTGAGGCGCGCTCATGCGAACGTTTCAAACTGCTGCTTGATCACTGGACGATTGACGACGATGCCCTCCGCGCGTTCTACCAAGAGCTCTTTGCGTGCGAGGCCAAGCACTACCGCGTCCTATGCGATCTCGCGCTTTACGCATCTGGAGGGCGTGCGTCGAAAGTAGAGGCGCGACTTGCAGCGCTTGTGGCCTGCGAAGGTCAGATTGTAACCGCAATCGCCAACAATGGCAGTCGCGCGACGGTGCACGGGTGACACTCGAGCTCCCGCACCTCGACACGCTCGCGAAGCAGGCGTCTGTGTCATGGACACGCTGGCAAGACCTGGTGCGCGTTGATCTCGACGCGGCCAAGCGGACCGATCCGTTCACCGCGACACGCCTGGTGACTGGGCAGTCACTGTTGCTCGATCTCCGAGCGCATAAGGCGTCGCCAGGCGAGACGGGTTTGCTCGACGGGCTCACGCGCTGGGCCTACGCGTTGCTGCAAGCGCGCTTATCGATTCCCTTCGTGCTCGAGGCGCGAACCCTGAACGAGGCGCCTTCCCTGGTGCCGGCGTTTGCCGAGTCGCTTGCGTGGCGCGGCCTCTGGCGTGCCGCACTGCTCGAGCCTGTTCCTCGCGCTGCTGAGTACGTCAAGACGATTGACGGAATATCCGCTGCCATGACCGGTGTGGAGAAGCGCGCGCTCGAGGTGCGCATGGAGGCCTCGCGACGCCTCGGGTATGCGCATCCTGACGAGCCGCTTCTGCTCGACGGCGCGACGGCTGACTTTGCGCGCGCGTTTGTGACGGGTACGGTCGACTGCGCCAAGGACATCGTGCGACTCGAGTCCGATGCCGCGTCCGCCGCGGCCACATACGCGCGCCGTGAGCTGTGCCGTGACGCGACAGAGGGATGGCCTGCGCGCCTCAGTGGCCACTGGTTCGACGACGTGTTTGCGGGGTTGGGAGGCGCCGTGAGGCGCATGCCTGCTCCGAGGTCGCCCGCTATTTGGGGGGCGATGAGCTTTGCGCGTTCGCTTGCAACGCTCGGGCTCGCGTTGCGATCCCACTATTTGCTGCTGTCAAAGTTACCTTTCGCGGAGCGGGCGCATCCACGCAACGTCGAAGGGCAAACGTTCGCCACGACCTTCGCGTTTCTCTTGCTCTCCCCGGCATTTCATCACCGTGCACTGGGGCTCGGCCGCGATGCCGCGCGCGATCAGGCTCGGCGGTGTGCAGGTTCGCTGCTGCTCGCAAGTCGCCGCGCGCTCGCGTGCACGGCGGTTCGCGCTGGTGATTGGGCGGCCGATGATGCCGCGCACGTGACCTACAACGGCGCCGATCCCTCGTGCTTGATGCGCGCTCTGCTCTCTCGCACACCTCAGGTTTGGGCGATCGCGGAGGGCATTGCGTTCACGCAGTTGATGGTCAATCGATTTGACGAAGATTGGTTTCGCAATCCGCGTGCGCATCAATTTTTAATCGACCGTGCCGGCGCGCCTGCGTTCGCAACCGATCGCACAGCGATGCTGAGCGCGGTACAATGTGGCCAATGGTTCGAGTCGCGGGTGTAGGCGTCCGGTGCGCGGCCGCGCTTGTGGGCATCGCTCTTGGTGCGGCCGTCGCGGTCCTCGCGGTCCTGGCTGTCACGGTTTGCCCGGCCGAAACGCTTGCGCGTCCACACGCGCGTCCACACGCGCGCAATGCTCGGCATCGCCGCCATGCGCCGAGGCTCAAACCCGCGGCGCCTCTGCCTGTGCTGCCCACGCTCAGCCGCGTCGAGCTCGCGGTTGAACGCGCGTTTGTGGTTGTGACCGAAACGCTGCAGCTCACCCGCAATGATTGGGAGAAGGGAGAGCTACGGGTGTGCATCGGCCACGGTGCGCCGGGTGCTCCGAAGGCGTTCGATGCGCGCTTGCACGCGCCTGTAGCGGACGTCGGCCCGGCACCACTTGCCCCTGGCCAGGCGCTGCCCAGCGAGTTTGCTCCCTCGTGTCCGGTTAACGCACGGCTCGTTCTGGGCGGGGCAAATATGGCAACTTCTGTCGTTACAATAAGCGAACCCGCCATTCGGACCGCCTTTGATAAAAGCGATCGAGCAATGCTACGAATTCGCTTCCTCCTCGAAGCCCCTCAGAAAGAGGCGGATGGAGGGCGCGAACTTCTTCTTCGTTTGGGTGCACCCGAAGACGTTCCGATTGCGTTGTCGTCGATGGCCATTCGCTCAAGCGCCGAAAACCTCGACGTCACACGGGTTGAAGCGATGCTCTGCGGTCCTCAGGCGGATGCGATCGCGCTAACGGTCGAAGGCTCCCAGAGCGCGCTACCGACGCTCAATCCCGCCCTCACGATTCGAAGGGCCGGCGACGACCTTTGCGTTCGGTATTGGACGAATGCTCGCTGACTGCGGATCGGGCTCGTCGTTCACTCCCACCGCGTCGTAGAAATAGCGCAACGAAAGGACACTTTGCGTGGCCTGCAACTCACCGGCAACATCGCGCTTTCCCGAAAGCTCGATCGACCACTTGCGATCGACGTAGCCGAGGCCAGCCGAGACCGCGTG
>CAMBEV010000360.1 GCA_945865595.1 Nannocystis exedens
CGCGAAGCACCTGCGCGGGCGCAGCATGGATGACGTGATCTTCAGCGGGTCTGAAAGCCGCGCCGGCCACGACTTCGCGGAGGTCACCCTCACCTTCGAGAACAACGATCCCTCGGACGTACCGCTCGAGTATCGCGAGTACGCAGAAATCGCGATCACGCGTCGCCTCGACCGCAGTGGCGACAGCGACTACTTGATCAACCGCACGCAGGTTCGCCTGAAAGACGTCACTGACTTGTTTTTGGGCACTGGCGTCGGCACCAAGGCCTATTCGATCATCGAGCAGGGCAAGGTCGGTCTGATCGTCAGCGCAAAGGCGGAAGACCGCCGCATCCTCATCGAAGAGGCGGCTGGCATCACCAAGTTCAAGTCGAAGAAGAAGCAGGCCGAAAAAAAGATGGAGCTCACGCAGCTGAATTTGCTGCGCGTGGGCGACATCGTTTCCGAGATCGAACGGAACCTGGGCTCACTCAAACGCCAAGCCGCGAAGGCCGAACGCTATCTTGCGTATCGCGGCGAGCTTGAGGACCTGCAGCTCCACGAAGCATCCCATCGGTACCTCGAGCTCACGGGCTGGCTGAAACTCGAAGCGAGCGAAGTTGAACGATGCACGCTCGATGCGGATGGAGCACGGGCTGCGCTCGTTGCACGCGAAGCAGAGCTCGAAGGACTGCGCCTCGAAGCGCTCGGTGCCGAAGAGGTGCTCGACACCGCGACCGCCGAACACTTCGCCAAAGAAAACGAAGTGCGTACCGAAGAAGGGGCCATTGCACGCGCTAAGGATCGTTCGCAAAGCCTTCGTGACCGTGAAGTGCAAGCCGCGACCGAAGCGACCGAAATTGGTCATAACGAGTTGCAATTAGAGGGCGAGCGCACCTCGACGCAACTTGAAGTCGAGACCCTCGAGCGCGAAGAGGCCACCTTCGACGAGCAACTCTTCGCCGAAGAAGACAAGCTCAACGAACTTGTTGACCAGCAATCTTCTGCTGAAGCGCATTTGTCAGAGCTTCGCAAGGTTGCGTCAGGCGCTCAGGCCGACGTTGCGGGTGCTGAGGCAAAGCTCTCCGGCTTCGATCGCCGTCAGAACGAACTGCTTGTCCGCCGCGATCGCATGCGCGTTGAGCGCGAAGATCTCGAGGGTGATCAACTTGAGCAGGCCGCACGCGTAAACGAACTCTCGACGAACATCGAAGAGCTGCGATCCGGCAAGGTCATGAGCGCCGAAGAGCGCGAGATCCTCGAAGAGCGACTCACCCAGCTCAAGCAGACCATCCTTGAGCAAGAGCACGCGCTCGATGATGCGAAGACAGAGTTTTCACGCAAGCGTTCGCGCCTTCAAGCGCTGCAAGAGATGCAAGCCCGGTTCGAAGGCGTCGGGGCGGGCACAAAGTCGCTCCTCGCAACGCGCAACGAGTGCCTCGTGGGCCTTGTGGCTGACTTGGTCGAGGCACCAGCGGACTACACCCCTGCCCTCGCAGGCCTTCTCGGTAGCCGCCTCCAAGACGTTGTCGTCAACGATCTTGACCGTGGCGCCGAATTGCTCGCGACCCTCGCAGCGACCCGCAAGGGGCGTGCGACGATCATTCCGCGCCACCCGCGTTACATTTCGGGTGCGTCATCGGTCTCCGTCCCCGACGATGACGAAGGGCTCGTGTGTCGGCTTGCCGACGTGCTTCGATTTGCTCCTGGTGACGAAGCACTCGTTCAGGCGCTTGTCGGCGATGCGCTTGTCGTTCGTGATCTCGCGTCTGCGCATCGGTTGCAGGCACGGGTCGGCAATTGTGCGCTTGTCACGCTTGACGGAACCGTCCTGCATGTTGACGGTCGCATTTCGGGTGGCCAGGGCGAAGAAGTCGCGGCCGGTATGCTCGATTCGAAGCGCGAGGCTCGCGAACTGAGCGAAGAGGTCGTGCGTCTCGAGAAGCGCGCGAGCGAGTGCCTTGCGGCGCACCAGGCAAGCCGCGTAGCCATCGCCGAAACGTCCACAGGCCTCGAACGCGCGCGTCAGCAAGCGCACGCCGACGAGATTGCGCTCGTCACCGCCGAGAAAGATTTGCAGCGTGCGGAGCAGCAGCTTGACACCGTACGCAAGCGGCTTGAGTCGATCGTCGCCGAGCAAGAAGACCTAGGCTTTGCGATGCAGGAAGCGGAGCGGGAGCGCGACGACGCGACGTGTTTGCTCGAGCAAGCGCGGGCGCGCATCGACGACGCCGAGCTCAAGCTCGAGGAAGCTGAAGCCGTTGCGGCGGCGTGGCGCGAGCAAGTCGCAGCGCGAAGGCAAGTGGTGACCGAACGCAAGGTACGCGTAGCCGGCATTCGCGAACGCCTTGCGGCCGCACGTGGAACCGTGTCGCGCGTGACCCGTAGCATCGAGGAGCTTGCGATCCGTCGCACGCGCCTCGAGGACGAACTCGTAACCAATGCGCGCACATTGGGCGAAATTGCAGCTCAGTTGTTACAAATGCAGGAGCAGCTGCATGCGGCGATTGACGCCTCGCGCGCTGCCGGCGAGAGGCTTGCCGCAGCAAGAGCAACCTTCGACTGTTTCCGTGTGGAGCTGAACGAGCGCGAAGGGGCGCTCAAGGGCCTACGCAGCCGCGACGAAGAGGCGCGCGATGAGCTCGTGCTCCACGAGATGCAGCTGCGCGAAAGGGCGATCGCGATGCAGCACTTGCTCGAGGGCGTAGCTGAAAAGTTCCGCGGCTTGGTCCTTCCACGCGTCGTCGGTGACTATCATCTTCGTCCGCCGCCAGACGAAGAACTCAAGAGCCGCATTGGCGAGATCGTCACTTTGCTCGAACGCATGGGCAGCGTGAACCTCGACGCCGTGCGCGAGCACGAAGAAGCCGAGACGCGATACACGTTCTATTCAGAGCAGAAAGCCGATCTCGAAAAGGCGCTTGACGATCTCGAACGCGCGATCGCCCAAATGAACAAAGAGTCGAAGCGACTCTTCAAAGAGACATTCGACGCGGTCAACGCCAAGTTCGAAGAGATCTTTCCGCGGATGTTCCACGGTGGCCGCGCATCGCTGCGCCTCACCAACCCCGATGACATACTCGAGACGGGCATCGACATTCTCGCGCAGCCTCCAGGCAAGAAGCTCTCGAGCATCGAGCTCATGTCCGGTGGCGAGAAGGCCCTCACGGCGGTGTCCCTCATCTTCGCGATCTTCCAGGTCAAGCCGTCGCCTTTCTGCATTCTCGACGAGGTCGACGCGCCGCTCGATGAGGCCAACGTCGCGCGCTACAACGACATGATTCGCACGATGACGCATAGCTCGCAGTTCATCTTGATCACGCACATCAAGCGCACCATGCAAATGGTCGACGCACTGTACGGCGTGACAATGGCTGAGAGCGGCGTGTCCAAGTTGGTCAGCGTGCGGCTCACTGAAAAGCAAGAGAAGCGGCTACCAGAGGCAATCAACGCCGCGGTGGCCTAGGCAGAATGGCGGCGGGCCCTTAGTCTCCTGTCACAGAGATTCGCCGGCATAATAAAGTCAACAAACATGACCAAAGTGCAGCGCAGATGCCTTAATTTCTGCGCCCTCACTCGTTGCTGACCATTGTGCTGATCGGCAAACGGGGGCATAAATCACTATGTTTCATGCTCCCTCTCCCTCCGGGAGAGGATCGAGGTGAGGGAATTAATCTTGCTCAACAGGGGCTGCAAAGACACCCCTCCGATCAAGCGCAAACTGGCACTCGTACGTGAGTTGCACGAACGCAATTGCTGAGAATCGGCGTTTCGAGGATGACCCTCACCTCGATCCTCTCCCATGGGGAGAGGGCGCCTGCCCGCCACGTTTTCAGCCCTCGCGAAGACAATGAGCACAATGGTCAGCACTCGT
>CAMBEV010000361.1 GCA_945865595.1 Nannocystis exedens
CGCTGCAGCCGTCGGGGCTCGCCGCGTCGTCGCCCGCAAAGCTCGCGTCGCTGCGCCCGGGGTCGGTCGTGCCTCCGTCGCTGCTGTTGCTCGAGGCGTCGCCGCCGTCCTCGAACCGCACGGACGCCGACGTACCGCAGCCGACGAAAAGCAGGGAGAGAAGTAGATGTCGCGTCATGATTGCGTTTTACTTCAATTCGCGTTCGAGGAGGCCTAGGAAGGATCCCAAGATGAGGCAGATCTGGATCACCGAAGCCGGCGCCCCCGAGGTGCTCGCTGTCAAAGAAGCGCCCGACCCGGTTGCAGGTCCCGGCGAAGTGCGAATTCGCGTTAAGGCGGTCGGCGTCAACTTTGCTGACTTAATGTCGCGCCTCGGTCTCTATCCTGATGCGCCGCCAGTTCCGTGCGTTGTTGGTTACGAAGTCGCCGGCATCGTCGATCAAGTGGGCGACGGCGTGACGCGCGCTGAGGTGGGTGGCCGCGTCATCGCGATGCCCAAGTTCGGCGGCTACACCGATACGTTGGTCGTCAAAGAGGCGCTCGTCTTCCGCATGCCCGAGGCGATGCCCTTCGAAGAGGGTGCGGCGATGCCGGTGACCTACCTCACGGCCTTCATGATGATGATGCACATGGGGTACCTGCGGCCCAAGTCGACCGTGCTCATTCACTCGGCGGCAGGTGGCGTCGGCATCGCGGCCATTCAGCTCGCCAAGCTCCGCAACTGCACGATCATCGGCCTCGCGTCCAAGTCGAAACACGATTTCTTGCGCAGCATCGGCGTGCAGCATGCACTCGAAAACGTTGAGGATTACGCGCCCCTTGTTCGCGCCATCGTGGGCGACAACGGCGTCGACCTGATTCTCGATCCGGTCGGCGGAAAATCGTGGAGTGACGGTTACGAATTGCTCGGCCCGTGTGGGCGGCTGTGCGCGTACGGCATCTCGTCGACCGCGGCTGGCAAGACACGCAACCTCATGCACGCTGCACGGCAACTCGCCGCGATTCCGAAGTACACGCCGCGTACGTTAATGGAGGACAACAAGACGATTTCGGGTTGCAACATGGCGCACCTGTATTCGCGTCTCGACATTCTATCGCCTCAGTTTGATGAGCTGCTCGAGATGTACGTGCGCGGTGAAGTGAAGCCGCATGTCGATAGGGCATTCTCGTTCGACGAAGCGGCGCAAGCGCACCACTACATTCACGATCGGAAGGCCGTTGGGAAAGTGGTATTGGTTCCGTAAATGAAGTTCCTTCCCATCCTGGTCCTGGGTTCGGCGTCCATCGGCGCCTTGGCAATCGGCTGTGCGGTCACGACGGTTACGCCGGGCGACGCAGGCAAGCTTCCTGCCACCGATGCAGGCAAGGATGTGACGGCGCAGCCAGATGCGGACGCGAGCCAAACGCCCAACGCCTGCGCTCCCGATCTGACCGGCTTCTCCGACCCGGCGTACAAGAACGCCAATCGCGTTGCTGGCGCGTGCACGACCGCGCAAATCGACGCGGCTTACGAGGCCTGCTGGTCGCTCTCCGCGCAAGCGGGCGCGTGCGAAACTTGGTACACCAGCGCGGTGAACACGACTTGCGACAGCTGCTTGTTCGGCACCATCGACAACGCCAAATTGACGCCGATCATCTTCTCAGACACCGGCGCGACGATCAACACTGCCGGTTGCCTGGAGCTAAGTGGGCTGCCCGTCAGCTGCGCGGGTGCCTACAGCACGGCGATCGCGTGCGGCGACTTTGCTTGCGCCCCTTGCTTCGATGCCGGTGCTGCCGCGTCGGGCGAAGAGGGTGAGGACTTCTCTGATGCTGAGTGGGACAACTACGTTGCTTGTCTATCCGACGCTGAAACTGGCGGCTGCGCGCCAAAGTGGACGGCCGCGGACACATGCTTGACCGTCAAGGAAGCTGACGGTGGGGTATCCACGCCGCAACTCGACGCATGCCTCTTCCCCGACGAGAGTGATGCTGTCGCCTACAAGGCCTTCTTCTTGAAGTTTACGGGCGGGTTCTGCGGGCAGTAGAGCCGCCGTCTTCCTCGTTCAGTAAGGGTTGTCGCCTGGGTCGGCTGGAGGTGCGGTGACGCCCGTTTGCTTGGGCCTGGGCTTTGGCTTTGGCGGTGGGGGCGTGGGGTCAACCACCGACGCATCGCGCGTAACGGCGGCGGGAGCAGCTGAGGGCGACGGAATGGCCGAAGGCTCCGCTAACGGAGCAGCTGACGGCTGCGCTGAGGGCTGCGCTGACGGGGCGGGTGCGGAAACTGATAGTGCGGGCGCCGCGACGGGTGCGCTTACCGGAGGCGCCGGAGACGCCGCAGGCGGAGCGGGCGGACCAGGCTGAGGACTCGACGGTCCAAAGAGCTCATCACGGAATGCAAACATCGTCACACCGACGACGACGACACCGACGAAGATCGGGAACCAGGGAACCTTCGAGTCTGCACCGTCGGGCCTTGCAGCGGCCTCGCGGAGCGTCCGTTTTGTGGACGGTGGCGAAACGCTGACGGCGACCTTTGCTGGAGCGGGGGCTGGCGCCGGAGCTACCACGACCGGCTGCGCCTCCTCAGACGAGTCCGGCATCGGCGGGTCAGCGCTAGATGCGATGACGCCGGGCAAATTCATGAGCTCCTCGAGTGAGCCGCCGGCTTCTTGCAAGGCTTGTTCAAGCAGTTCACGTGTTTGACGAACGACCGTTTCTTGTTTTGAGAAGTCGTCGTCGCCATCGTCGTCGAACGCGCCCGGACCAACCGAGGGAGCGGTTATGGGTAGCGCCTGGGCATTGGCGTCGCTTGCGTTTTTTGCGGAGGTGAGTCGCGCGACGACGGCCTTCGAGTCGTCATCTAGCTTGATGAATTTGACGCCCATGCCCGGGGGCTCTGCGGCGGCCGCACCTTCCGCGTCGCGCTTCCATGCGACGCGTCCAATGCCGCTGATGACCGCAACGTCACCGGCAATGCGCACTTCGAACTTGAGCAACGTGCCCGGCGCGAAGGCCTTCTGCGTTTTGACGAACATGCCGCCCGAGCTGATGTCGTGCGCGTGGTTGTCGACGAACTCGTCGACCGTTGCGCTCTTGTATCGAACGCTCAAGCTGACGATTTTGACGCGGTTGTCTTTTCGGGAGTCGTTCGCCATGGCGCGTGTGTCCTCTCAGAGACTACGCACAATCCGCCCAGTTCACCGCCTTTTTCGTGCGGCGGGCAGGTCGTACACAATCGTCGCTTTGAGGGTCTTGCGGCGCCGATCGACTGCTTTTTGAAGTGTGGTGATCGCCTTTTCGCGTGCGTCGATCAAGCGCCCGTGCTTGCGGTGAATGCGCTCGTCCGAGAGCAGCGCGTAGGTGAGCCACGGAAAGACCGCGGTTACGTCGGTGTGCACGTACATCGAACCGGTCGCGACGCTTTCGGCCGACACTTTGCCCCATGTGTGGCCTTCGCCAGCCGGACACGAGCTCAGCGCGCCGTTGTCGACCGGGTCCACGCAGAACTGCACGTCGATATCGAAACCGTGTGTGGGCACGCCGAGAATTTGGTCGAGAAGCGGCTCGCCCTGAAGCGTGTAGTTCTTTGGAACGCCACCGCCCAATATCCAAATAGCCATTTTCTTCTTGAGCGTCGAAAAGCAATGATGCTGCATCGCGCCCATTTCGAACACGTCCTCGCAGACGTCGATCTCGAGCTTGAACGCGTCACCAAGAAGTCGCTTCAACTTGACGATGTTCAAGAAAATTGACCCATCTTGCACGGCGCCCACAAAAATAGGCACGCCGTAGCGGTAAGCCGTGGAGAGCATCGACGGCGTCTTCACGCCGAGGGCCTCCTCGATTTCGAAGATGCGCTTGCCGA
>CAMBEV010000362.1 GCA_945865595.1 Nannocystis exedens
AAGACAGGCGGACGGCCGACCGCTGCAACCAGTTGAAGAACGAGGCAGGGGTGGCGGCTGCCATCCGGGAGCGCACGGGCCTCGTCCTCGACGCGTACTTCTCCGGCACCAAGGTCGAATGGTTACTCGATCAGGTTCCCGATGCGCGCAAGAGGGCCGAGCGCGGTGAGCTCGCGTTTGGCACCATCGACAGTTTTCTTGTGTCGCGCCTCACGTCGGGAGAGGTCCACGTGACCGATGCAACGAACGCTTCGCGCACGTTGCTTATGGATATTCGTAACGGCGACTGGTCAGATTGGCTGCTCGAACGATTCCGCGTTCCTCGTGCCGTGCTGCCGAAGATCGTGGGGTCGGCCGAAATCGTCGGGCGAACGAAAGGCGTGGGCTTCATCCATGACGGCGTTCCCATCGCGGGCATTGCGGGCGATCAGCAGGCCGCGCTTTTTGGTCAAGCATGTTTCCAAAAAGGTGACGTCAAGTGCACCTATGGAACGGGCGCGTTTGTCTTGATGAACCTCGGCGCGACGCCGCTTTTCAGCAGCCACGGTTTGGTGACGACCATCGCCTGGAAGATCGCGGGCAAGACCACCTACGCGCTCGAGGGAAGCGCGTTCATCGCAGGGGCAGCGGTGCAATGGCTCCGCGACGGGCTCGGGCTCATCGGCTCTGCGGCTGAGGTCGAAGCGCTCGCGTCGTCGGTGCCTTCGACGGACGGGGTGCACTTTGTTCCGGCGCTCGCAGGCCTTGGTGCGCCTTACTGGGACCAGGACGCGCGTGGGTTGATCTGCGGGATCACCCGCGGGACGACGCGGGCTCATCTCGCGCGTGCGGCGCTTGAGGGCGTTGCCTTTCAGGTCTTCGACCTCGTTGATGCGATGCGGCGCGACGCCGGGGTGTCCCTTTCGAGGTTGCGGGTCGATGGCGGTGCCGCCCAGAACAACCTTTTGATGCAGATGCAGGCCGACTTCACTCGCGTAGTGGTCGAACGCCCTGTGGATCTCGAGTCCACCGCGCGTGGGGCGGCTTTGCTTGCTGGCGTGGGGGTGGGGCTATTGGGTCTCGATGACGCAAGCCGAGTCGTGCAGCTCGATCGCCGCTTCGAATCGAACGTCAGCGAAGTCGAGCAATTCGAAAAATTGAGGGGGTGGCGACTTGCGGTAGCGCGCGCCCGCGGGATGGTCCTTCCCCCGCCTTAATAGTCGTGCCACTCTTGGCATTCGACTTGCTGCGCTTAAACTGGTGCTTGCTTGCCGCGGAGGCTGAAAATGACAGACGGAACAAAGGATAGCGAAGGCACAGGCGGAGATCGCCAGGTCCCCGTCGACTGGGAAGCCCTTGAAGACGCCTTTGAGAACAACGCCCCCGAGGTCCACAGCTATCTGCATACGGTGTCCGGCGAGGTCCTGCGCGTAGTCGACGGCATTGCGGACCCGCAGATGCATGTACGCATCGCTGCCGACACCCACTACTTGCGGATCGATCCCGTCAGCTCGCGCGAGCAGTACCGGTGGATGGAGCGATTTTTTCCCATCGTTGAGGACGTCGAACTTCGAACGAAGTTGATGCAAGCGATTGACGGCAAGGGTGCATTTCGCCGCTTCAAGGACGTGCTCGTTCACTTCGCCGTTGATCGTGAGCGCTGGTTCGCGTTTCGCAGCGAGCGGCTGCGCACCTTCATGGAGGCGTGGCTTGCCGCGCATGCCATTGTTGCAGTGCCTCGTCCGGTGTGGGTGGACGCGCCTTCTGGCACCGCGCTGCCCGACAGCGAACCGCTGAGCTCCAGGTTGCGCGATCCGGGTGACTCTGCGACGGTGCTGCCAACGGGCGATGAGGTTCCAAAGTCTTCGAGTGCGCGCCGCTTCCGCACGCCTGAAACGTTGCGACCCGCGCTGCATGATCTTGCCGAGCAGCTCGGGCCGAAGGACCTCGACATGGTCGTTGCGTTCGCTGAGTTCTTGAGAGCCCGACGGGCTGCGCGTGGCTTTGCGCACCATCACGAACACATGGCCGATCGCATCACGCGAGCCGATCAGTCGCGAGACGAAGGATAAGCGGGTGGGGCGCATCGCGGCGGTGCGGTGGGGCGCGATGTGGGCGCTCGCTCTTTCGATGTGGAGCGCAGCTGCGACGGCAACCCCGGCGCAGGCGACGCACGCCACGACGGCCGATCGCGTCGCCGTTCGGTATTTTGCTGCGGAGACTGGCGGCATCGCGCGCCCCAAGTGGATAAGCGCACGTTGGCTCGCGTTTCAGGCGACCCTCGAGGCGCGCGGCGAGGGCATGCGCGCGGCGTCCGAGCGGCACATGCGCATCGCTCTTGAACTCGACATCACAGAAACCCTGCTCTCGTTATCTCCCAACGAGCGGCTTCTCGCACAGGCAGACGAAGCCCGCTTGGTGGCGGACCTGCGCGCGGAGCACGAGCGCCGGGTCGGCGGCGTGGACGCATTTTCTCAGCTTGCGACGGAGTTCAACGTTTCGCCTTCGCAGATCGCGGCCTGGTATGCGCGAAAAGCGCGCGCGCTGCACTATGCCGACCGCATGATCGCGTCGATTCGCGCCTTTGAGGACAGCGAGGTGCGACAGAGTTTTCGTGTGCACGACAATCATGAGTTTGGTGCGACATTCGAAGAGGCGCGCGAGGGTCTTCGACGGTGGTTGATGGTTGAGCGATTTCGCGCGCTCTCTAGCGCGCATTATCAGGCTGCCCGTGGTCGCACAAAAGTGGTTATTATACCGCACTGAACGATGTCAGGAGCCGACAGCAAAAAGGTCGTCGTAGCGGCCCTGATTGGTAATCTTGCGATCTGCGTCTGCAAGTTTGTCGCGGCCTATTTGTCACACTCGACGGCCACTTTTGCCGAAGCGCTCCACTCGGTGGCGGACACGGGCAATCAGGGCCTCTTGCTGCTAGGCATGCGACTAGCGGCGCGACCACCGGACACTCGCTACCCATTCGGTCGCTCGGGCGAGATGTACTTTTGGCCGTTCGTGGTGGCGCTGCTCCTCTTCTCTGTTGGCGGGGCATTTGCGATCTATGAGGGAGTGTCGCACTTCGGGCACACGGCGCCGGCGGGCTCACCTTGGTGGAGCTACGGGGTGCTCGGAATCTCCATGGTGTTTGAGTTGATCAGTTTTCGCGTCGCGTACGCCGAATTCAAGAAGCTTGCGGGCGGTCGGCCATGGCGCAAGTTCGTTCTCGAGGCGCGCGACCCAACCATTCCTCTTGTACTCGCCGAAGATGCGAGTGCGCTCATGGGCCTCGGGATCGCCTTCATTGCGGTACTGCTCTCGCACATCACAGGCGTGCAGGCTTTCGACCCCGGGGGCAGCGTGCTCATCGGACTGTTGCTGTGCGTCGTGGCGGTCACGCTCGCGAGCTTCACGCACGGACTTCTCATCGGCAAGGCCGCGAGCGTCGAAGATCAGGCGTTGGTCCTCAGGCTAACCGAGGGTACCTCGGGCGTCGAACAAGTGACCCAGTTGCTTACATTTCATGTGGGGCCTGACGTTGTGATCTTGGCAATGAAGGTCGCCTTCCACGCGCATCACAGCGTGGGCGAAGTGGAAGACACCATCAACCGCGTCGAAGAACGGGTGCGCGCGGAGTTGCCGCAAATGCGCAAGATTTTCATTGAGCCGGACGCGCGTGGTGACGGTCGTGGTCTCGAGGCAGCGCGGGCCCTGCTTGCGGCGCGTTCGAACGCGTGATGCGACGTTGGCTTCTGGCGCTATTTGTAGCTTCATCGGTTACGAGCTTTGTGCCCGCACGGCGCAAGGAACCGGCAGCGAAGCCGGGCGCGCTGCGCATCGGCCTTGTCTTCGAC
>CAMBEV010000363.1 GCA_945865595.1 Nannocystis exedens
GACGTAGAAGAGGAACAGGTCGAGTGCGACGAACGCGCCGATCATGGCGCCTTGCAGAATCAGAAGTGCAAAGCACCAATCTTTGATCCGGTGCGTGATCGAGCCGAACGAGACGTACGCTGCGATCGGCATGATGAACGTCGTGAGCAGCACCAGCCAAAGCGAGATGCCGTCAATTGCGACGTGGTAGTGGATGCCGAAGCGCGCGACCCACACGATGTCTTCGTTGAAATAGTAACCGCGGTCGTACGGAATCGAGAGCAGCTTCAGGCTGGCGAGCAGCGTGGCGAACATGATCGCGAGCGTGAGCCCCTGCAGCGTCTTGTGAGCCTGCCGCGGCGTGAAGAGAATCGCGATGCCTCCGGCGAGTGGCATGCCGAGAAGCCACGAGAGAAGGTGCCCGCCTGCTGCTGGAGCGGTAGGTGTCGCCGCTGTATCGGTGCCTGGCCAATTCGCCGCGACAAACCACGCAAGCGCAGCTGCCATCGCGGCTAACGTCAAGCGCGTTGACACACTCTTGCGGGGCAGCAGCATGGCGATGATCGCCGCGACCCCTACGGGCACAGCGTGGCTGAAGAACTTTGAGAGGAGGCCGACCGCCACCACCGCGAGTGCGAAGGCGGCAACCTGACCGCCGGTGATACGAAGCGGCTCCGCTGGAGGATCCGCGTGGACTTCGTGGGTCGCCATTACTTTTGCCCCATTTTTATTTCGGTGGGCTTGACATCGGTGCTTGCCGGCCGGCTGACGGCCACGACTTTCTTTGCGATGAAAGGCGTGTACCCGAACGAATTCGTCACTTCGAGTGTTACATTGCGCGACGCGCCGGGCTCGAGCGGCACGTTGACAACCGGCTGATTGGAGAACGTCTCTTGATCGGGCTTACCGTCGCCGTTGATGTCCCAGCGGTAGGTGTAGCCGGGGCCAGGCGAGGCTGTGATTGCAACGCCGGTCGGTTTCACGTCGACCGTGGCCTGTGCGTGCGGCATCACGAAGAACCAGCCGCACACCGCAAGGCCCACGACCATCAGAGCGGCGTACATGTGCATCACGCCGTTCTGAAACGCGCGAAGGAGGGTACCGAACGCGCTCACCAGGAAGCTCGACAGCTTCGCTAGAATGCCGTCGACAATCCATGGATCGATCACGTTGGCGGATGTGTCGGCGAGTGCATCGACCGCCTCGATCGCGGTCGCGTTGTAAGCCTCATCGACGTACCACTTGTTGAGCAGCAGGCGGTGCAGGCGAGGGAACATCGTCGTCAGGGTGCGCGCCGGACCGCCGCCCTTGACGGCGTACACCCAGTACGCAAGGCCGCTGCCGATCACGAAGGCGCCAATGCCGCCCAACGCGGTCACCTTTTCAAGCGACGCTGCATTTGCGGCCTCGATGACGTGGGGCTTCGCGTTGGCAAAGACGTGCTTGATGTCGAACACCGGATCGAGCCAGTGCTCAAGCGGTGGGTGCTCGAAGATGTGAAAGCCGGGGTTGAGGAAGCCCGCGACGAGGGCGAGGCCGCCCAATAGGATCAGCGGGAGGGTCATTTGCCATGGAGACTCTTGCGGCGACGCAGCGTCCGCGTCGACCGTCCATCCACGGAAATTGCCATGGAACGTCATCAGGAACAGGCGAACCATGTAGAAGGCCGTCATCAGCGCCGCGAGCACGCCGAGACCGTAAATCATCTTGCCGGTCCAGGTTGGGGCCTGCCATGCACCGAGCGCCTTTGCGGCCGCCTCAAACGGATGGTTCGTCTGATTGGTAAAGGCGCGGAACAAAATCTCGTCCTTCGAGAAAAATCCCGACGTGCCCGGAAGGCCGATGATCGCAACGGTTGCGGCGGCAAACGTCCAGTACGTGACGGGCATGTACTTTTTCAGGCCGCCCATGTTGCGCATGTCTTGCGAGGCGTCGCCGTCGTGGATGTGCGCGTGCATCGCGTGGATCACGCTGCCTGCTCCGAGGAACAAGCAGGCCTTGAAGAACGCGTGGGTGATGACGTGGAAAAACCCAGCGACGAACGCGCCGACGCCGACGCCGACGAACATGAAGCCGAGCTGGCTAATGGTCGAGTAAGCGAGCACCTTCTTGATGTCGTTCTGCACGAGCGCAATCGAGGCGGCGAGCAGGGCAGTGGTGACGCCGATGAAGGCGATGAGCACCATGACGAAGGGCGAGAGCGCAAACACGAACCACAGGCGGCAGCACAGGTAGACACCCGCGGTGACCATCGTGGCTGCGTGGATGAGTGCCGAGACGGGCGTTGGGCCTGCCATCGCATCGGGTAGCCAAACGTAAAGCGGAATCTGCGCGCTCTTGCCGGTGCAGCCAAGGAGCAGTGCGAGGCCGATGGCCGTGGCGGGAAGAATCGTGAGCGTGATGGGATGGCCGGTGACAGGGGCTAGCTTCAGGATCTCGAAGAGCTTCGACATGCCCGGCTGCAAGAACGAAAGCGCACCCTCGTAGCGGCTGTGCGCGAGGGGCCACACGCCAATGTCCCAAAGGTCTTTGTTGCCCGCGTACGCGCTCTTGTTGACAAGTTTCGAAGCGTTGGCGCTGAGACCGTCCCAATCGAGCGCACCGCAATAGTGCGCGAGAAGGAACATGCCGCAGATGAGACCAAAGTCGCCGATGCGGTTCGCGATGAATGCCTTCTTGCCCGCCGTTGCGTTGGCGTTGTCGCCATACCAGAAGCCGATAAGTAGGTACGAGCAGAGGCCGACGCCTTCCCAGCCGACGAACAGAACCGGGAGGTTGTCGCCGAGGACGAGCACCAGCATCGAAAAGATGAACAGGTTCAGGTACGCGAAGAAGCGCCAATAGGCGGAGTCCTTCTCCATGTACGACGTGGCGTACAAATGGATGAGGAAGCCCACGCCGGTGATGACCAGCATCATGACGCCCGAGAGCGCGTCGACGCTGAACGTCACATCGATCGGGATCGTCGTTGAATCGCCCTGCGACGTGTGCATCCACGACCAAAGTGACCACCTCAGTTTGACGTGGGCTGCGTGTTCGCCGCCGCCGTGATCGGCGAGGTGCTTGAGCGAGAGGAACGACACGACCGAGGCGATGAAGCTCACCCCGACTGCAGCGAGCGCCATGAAGCGCACCGCCTCTTTGCCAAGGCGTTTGCCCCAGATGCCATTGACGATCGCGCCGAGAAGCGGGAACGCCAGAATGACGCCAAGGAGGCTGAAATTGTCGGCTGGGAAGCGCGAGAGCAAGGATTCCATCAAATTGTCTCTCGTCAGTTACGAAGAAGGTCAGCCTCATCAACGCGAACCGTGCGCTTGAGGCGGTAAAGAGCGATGACGATTGCCAGGCCCACTGCAACTTCCGCGGCCTCGGCGGCAATGACGAAGAACGTCAGAATGTGACCGGTGTGATTCTGCGGTCGCATGCGATTGAACGCGACCAGCGCCAGGTTCACCGCGTTGAGGAGCACCTCGATGCTCAGGAGCGAGAAAAGAATGTTGCGGCGGACCATGAAGCCCACGCCGCCAATGGTGAACAGGATGCCGCTCAGCACCACGTAGTGAAAGAGTGGAATGTCTGTGCCCACGGTTAGCTCTCCTTTGCTGACGCTTCTGGCGGCTCTGGCGCGTCAGGTTGCTTGCCGCGCGCCACTGCGATGGCACCGATGACCGCGACCATGAGTAAGGCGCTTGACAATTCGAACGGTGCGACTGCCTTCGAGAACAGCTCTTCGCCGAACGCGTTGACGCCGCCGAACGTCTCGGTAGCTGCCGGAACCTTGAGGGGCACCTTCCCCAGTGCGTTGATGCTGAGCG
>CAMBEV010000364.1 GCA_945865595.1 Nannocystis exedens
CTTCTTCGTCTAGAGCTAACGGAGCAACTCTGCTCCGGGCAGCTTGGCCTGACGGTGATCAAGAGTAAGCGTGCTCAGCGCGAGTGCGTTGTGGCGCGCGACGAGCAACCGATCAACGAAGCCTGCCGATCCGCCTTTCGCCTTCAGCGCATCGGGCGCGCCTGATGCAGGCTCGAGGGAAATCGAACGTGACTCGACGAGCGCTCGAAGAGCCTGCAGAGCCACTGCGGGTTCAACCCCATACGAGTTTGGCCCGAGCGCCGTGAGCGCGTACCAGGTTTCGGCTAGGGCTAAGTCGGTGACCACGACGCGACGCCCCGCCGCAAGCTCTTTGCGCAAACGCGACGCTGCGAGCGCTGCTTGCTGCTCGGGTCGACCGGTCAGAAGCCGCACGAGAACGCTCCCATCGAGCCCCACGTTCATGAGTTGCCTCGTCCCGTCGACATGCCACGCTCGATGTCATCTCGTATCGATTTCCAATCGTCGCTGGCGTGCGGATTCGTCCTCTCTTTGAGGCAGCTCACCCAAGATAGGTCGGGCTGGTCACTCGCAAGATAGGCTGTGAGGGCCTCGCGCACGACCGCCGAGAAGCTCGACTGCAGACGCTTGGCGCGTGCTTGTGCTTTGCGAAGGAGGGCCTCGTCAACGACGATTTGGGCGCGCTTCATGCCTTCAGTATACACACTGCATGATGTGTAATCAACGAGCGCGGGAGGCCTTCGCCGAACGCAAGGCTCGCTGTGCCACGTGTGTGCCACCTCGGGTGCGCGTGTCGTGGCTGGCGCCCGCGCGAGCATCGATTTCCCGTCATTTCGGCGCCCGTTTCAGCTGGCTCGATGCCTGCACGGGGTCGCGCTGGGTTAGGCGTCATAGGAGAATAGAAATGAAGAATCGAATTGGAACCGCGTTCGTGTTCGCACTCGTGGGCTGCTCTGCGGCAACCCCCAACGACCCTGGCCCGCAGCTCGAACAGGCGAAGTCGGCGCTCTCACGTGAGACCAACCCCTCCGTTCCCGCGGCGGACCAGACACAATTTGTAACCGATAACGCCGCATTTGCGGTCGACATGTACAAGAACCTCACCGCCGGCTCGAACACGAACGTGTGGTTCTCCCCGCACAGCATCACGAGCGCCCTTGCGATGACGTACGCGGGCGCGGCTGGCAAAACGGCGACCGAAATGGCCAGCGCGCTTCATTACACCCTGCCGAGCACTCGCCTGCATGCAGCGGCCAATTGGCTCGACCTGCAGCTCGCCAAGCGCGCCGCCAAGGGAACCGACCAAAATGGGCAGCCGCTCAAGCTAAGCTCGGTCAACACGCTCTTTGCTCAGCGCACCTCGACGTGGAAACAGCCGTTCCTCGACACGCTGGCCGTCAACTACGGCGCGGGCGTCAACCTGATGGACTTCCTGGGCGCACCCGAGCCGAGTCGCAAGACGATCAACGAATGGGTGTCCGTCAAAACCGAAAAGAAAATTGACGAGCTCCTTCCGTCCGGCTCAATCGATGGCAATACGCGACTCGTGTTGGTCAACGCAGTTTACTTCAACGCCTCGTGGACCACACCTTTTGACGCCTCCCAAACGCGAGATGACGAGTTCCTTGCGCTCGGCGCTGAACTGCCGACCAAGGTGCCAACCATGCACGGGTCGGTTGACGGCAACTATGCCGATGCCGGCAACGCCGAACTCGTCGAGCTTCCGTACAGCGGGGACGAGACGTCGATGGTCGTGATCGTGCCAAAAGCCGGCGCGTTCTCGGCATGGGAGTCGCAACTCACTGGCGCATCGCTCACAACGGCACTCGCAGGCCTGCAGAAGGCGAGCCTCAACGTGTCGTTGCCCAAGTTCAAGATCAAGGGCGCCACGATTTCGCTCGCGGCTCAGCTCCAGGCGTTGGGCATGAAGGAGGCTTTCTCATCTTCGGCCGACTTCAGCGCGATGAGCGACGCAAAGCTCTCGGTGAGCGATGTCTTGCACCAGGCCTTCGTCGATGTGAATGAGAAGGGCACCGAGGCAGCCGCAGCGACGGCTGTCATCATGAAGGAAACGTCGGTGCCGCAGGTCTACACTGTGAAAGTGGACCGGCCGTTCTTCGTGGCCATTCGCGACCGCGTGACCGGCGGCATCCTCTTCGTGGGCCGCATTGTCAGCGCCCCCTAACTGACCCCCTTGACGGTGCGCCGCGTCCGCCGCAACTAGTGAGAGACATGGTTTCCCCGAGCAAGGCCGTTACACAGGGCATCCGCGTGAGCGTGCGCACCTGCTATTTGCCCGAGCAGTCGTCGCCACTCTCACATCGCTACGCTTTCGCGTACTCGATTCGCATTGAGAACGAGGGAAGCGCCCCGGCGCAACTTCGCTCGCGTCATTGGGTCATCACCGATGCCGCGGGCAAGGTTGAAGAGGTGCGCGGCCCAGGCGTTGTGGGCGAGCAGCCGCACCTCGGCCCGGGCGAGCACTTCGAGTACACGAGTGGTTGCGTGCTGCGTACGCCGCGGGGAGAGATGCGCGGGACGTATCAGATGCAGCGACCCGATGGGTCGATGTTCGACGCCACGATCGCGACGTTTGAACTTGCGATGCCGTATACACTCAACTGAGGCACTCAACTGAGGCACTCAATTGAGCGGTCGGCGCGCTTCCGGGATCGAGGTTGTTTTGGACGACAGTCGTTATCAGTCGTTGGTGGATGTGGCATTTCGGAAGGTCATCGACCTCTTTGAGTCGGTCGATACCGATCTGGCCGACTGCGAGGCCGCGGGCGACGTGATCACGATCACGTTCGCTGGGAAGAAGCGTTGCGTGGTGAACACGCAGAGGCCGACGTGCCAAATCTGGCTCGCCGCCAACGCGCGGGCTTGGCACTTTTCCTACGACGAGGCGGTCGGCAACTGGCTTGACGATAAGGGCCAGGGGCACGAGCTATTCGCGACGCTGACGAGTCTCGCCGAGGACTGGGGCGGGGTGCGGCTCTAAACCCTCACGCGTACGGCAGTCTTCTCTTGACCAATGGGACTTGGGCGCCTAAGTAAGTAGGGAAACCCTCACGCGCACGTAAGACGTGAGGGGATGGGTTTCCCATGTCGAACATCCGCCTACCGCTGTTTTCGTCTGCCGCCTCCACTGTGGCTGACTCCGCGCCCGACCTTGAAGCGTCCGGCGGCGACGAGCGTGCGTTGATGCAAGTGGGCGATTTGGCTCGCGAAACGGGCAAGACCGTTCGCGCGATCCACCTGTACGAAGAGCTTGACTTGCTGAGGCCTGCTGCCCGCAGCAAGGGCCGGTACCGTCTTTATGGCACTGAGGCGCTTCTCCGTATTCGGTGGATCAGCCGTCTGCAGGAGATGAGTTTCAGTCTTGCTGACATCCAGGCGTGCATTCGCGAGTGGGAGCAGCTCGGTTCCGCACCTCGCGCGATGGTCCGCATGCGCGCGGTCTACGAGCGCAAGCTCCGCGAGACCACGCTTCAAAAAGTGAAACTCGCGCAGCTCGAACACGAGCTCACGGCGAGCTTGAAATACCTCGATACGTGTGACGAATGCGACCCCGCGCGCCTCTTGTCGGCGTGCACGGGTTGCGATCGCCACGAATGCGACGACCGAGCTCCCGAGCTCGTTGCGGGCTTTCACGCGCAGCAACCAGTAGGCGCATCGACGTAATGGAACCGTAAAGGCACCCCCCAATGGCCATCAGACTCCCAGTATTCATGGACTACCACTCGACCACGCCGGTTGATCCGCGCGTGCTCGAAGAGATGTTGCCGTACTTCAGCGACAAGTTCGGCAAC
>CAMBEV010000365.1 GCA_945865595.1 Nannocystis exedens
CGTCCAAGAAGGCCGCAAACCACGGTCAGAGGCTGCGAGCACTGCGCGCTCCATCGCCCGTTGTGGAAGTTGATCGGTGGGCGTGCCCGCTGCGGCCAGTTCGTCAATAAACTTGCCCACAGGAATACGTTTACTGAACTGCGTGAGCACGAAACGAACCGCCCAAGCCGCTTCAGTGCGCGTGTGCAGGTAGCGCTCCCACGCGTTGTCGAACGCGCGCGTCGCCCGAAGATTGCCAATCTCGCTCGTCTTCTCGGCAAAGAAGCGCGTGAGCAAATAGGTGCCGACTTGCGCAAGCGTGGGGCCTTGCGATTCAACCGCGCCTGCAACGAGGCGCTGCACACCTTGCTTTTGCGCGAGCCACACCGAGAGCGCGGCAAAGGGAGCGAACGGCACAAGAGCGAGGGGCAAGAGAACTAGCGCGCCATGGCCTCGACCCGTGAGAGGCACCGCGAAAAAGAACGCTACCGCGAGGCTCAGGTTGAGCAGCACAAAGAACGCGATCGTTGCGATGCCACGTGCGAGAGCTGCCACAAGGCTCGTCGCGAGAGCTTTAGCGAGGCGCTTCAGCGCGGCCTTCCACTCAACGGCCGGCGGTTCGTGGCTCAAAGTAATCACTGTTGGTGACATTTCGGGCGGTGGTATTTAGAGGCGGGGCTCGACAACGATCGTTCGCCGCACTTCGTCGAGCCACACCTTGCGCTGGCGGACGATCGCCTCGAAGCGTGCGCGGGACGTCATTTCCTCGCGCAGCTTTTCAAACGGCGCCATCGACTTGTCGGGCGAAAGTTGGAAGATCGAGAGCACATCGCCGTTTGGCGTACGCAGCTTGATCACTTCAGAGATGTCGTTGCCCTTCATCTGCGCCACGCGCTCGCGAATTCCAGGCGGCAGCTGATTGGCGGGCACCACGCGAAGGCCGCACTGGGCGCGCCCATTCACGTCGTCTGAGTGCTCGCGTACGAGCTTGCAAAAATCTTCGCCACTCTTTGCCCGGTCATAGAGTGACTGGGCATGCTTCTCTCGCACCGCAGGATCGTCGGTTGGCTTTACCGCTAAGATGAGTGTGCGAAGTCCGATGCTGTCCTCAAGCGTCTCGCGCTTGTTCTTCTCATACACCGCGCGCGCATCTTGCTCGCTGACGCGTACCCGTGGCTGCACAAACGCTTGCAGCATCTGGCCCTCGAGCAGCTGCCGCCGAACTTCTTCGCGGTACTCTTGCTCGCTCTTGCCCTTGCGTCGCGCGTCGGCAAATAGCGCACGCACTGTGACGTTGTTCTGCTCGGCCAACTGCTTGAACGCGTGGTCGACGTCTTCGGTCGTCACAAGGGCTTTGCCAATGCGATCGGCCGCGAGGCCAATCAACTCGTCTTCAATCATGCGCTCGAGCGTCGACTTGAGCACCTCTTGCTCTTCAGCCGCGCGCAAGTTGGGATCGCGCGCCGTCGGCGAGCCCTCAAGCGCGAGCAACTCTGGGCGCGCCCGCGATCGCAGCTCAGAAAGCAAGATGGGCCGCTCGGCGACGACCGCCACGATGCGCTCAACGATCGCCGCGTGCGCGGGGGCGGCGTGTAGGGCGAGGGACAACCCAAGCGCGAAGGCAAATCGAGGCTTCACGCCCGCTACCCTAGCTGGGCAGCTGGCGTATGCGAACGCTTTCTGGCGTGCCTGCGCGGAATCGGAGAGCGTTGAATGGCGACAGAGCACGTCGAACCCTCGCGATTCGAGGGCTATTTCCGTGCGTTGCGTTCGACTTCGGCGGCTGCGGCGTTGATTCCACACTGCGTTCCAAGCCGCTCCATCTTCAGGTTGAATACGCGATCCTCTTCAGTCCACTCGCCGACACCGCCAGCCGGATACGCAGGGGCCCCTCCCTTGCAGGCGCCGTAGTCCTCCCACGACTTGCGTTCAGGTTCTGACATTGCCTTCTTGCAGCCACCGACAGCTGCGCCCAAAGCCAATAAAAAAATCCAGTTATGCATGGCCGCCGCGTACCACAAATGCCGTATGCCGGACAGGTTTGCGGCCCTTCACTCCAGGGCCGGCGCATCATCCGACATGTCCTTTGCCAACCATCCGGCCGAAGGCCGGTGAGAACTCGGGATGACAGCTTTGCGATGTAGGATGACGCGCAGGGCCTGCTCTTCACGCAGCAAACTTCAAGTGCCTATCCAAAAAGCTGAGGCACTACAGACCAGGCAACCGCTACAGCCGCAACAAAACGCAAAAGCGAGCGAAGCAACAGTTCCGCTCGCTTCGTTCGCCCCAGCTGGGGAGAGCTCGAGAGGGGGCAGTCTTACTCTGGTCATTCATCCGAAAAACTTCGTTTTTCGAAGGACTTTCGCCCCCACTAAGACATCGCGCAGACCACGCGCAACGACAGTGGGGCCCGGCGGTCCGTTCCAAGGTCCTGTGTAGCCTCCGAGGTCCGCAACCCATCGAATGACGTGCGAGAGCGTGAGCTTCGAGATGTCTTTGACGTTCGCGCCTTTCGGCTCGCGCATCAGGACGATGGCCTGCAGCTCACGCTTGGTGAATTCAGTTTTGGCGAGCAGGTCGGGTTCCTTGCGCGCCAAGTAAGTAAGCCTCAATGCACGAGCGGCCACGGCGGCGAGGATGGTAGCCCACTTCACGATGGCGTCGCGCGAGCGCAGCTGCATGTCTTCGACCCGACATAAACCGCGCTTCCAGGCTCTGTGAAATTCTTCGACTCGCCACCGGTAAGAATACGCGCGAACGATCTCCAGCGCGGCCTTGCGCGAGCGAATGGGTCGCGTGGTCAGCAGAAGCCATTGGATGCGGTCGTCCTTCGGGCGGTTCTTTTCACGCACGAGGACCGCATTGAATTTCAACGTGCGCTTGCCCACCTTGAGCACTACGGTCGCGTATCGAACGGTGAGCTTGGCGACGCGAGCTTGTCGTCGCGTTACCCAAAAAAGAATCTTTCGTTTCCCGACGCGTTTCCGCTTTCGGACACGACTTTTTGCCGTCACGGGTAGCGAATACGTCGCGACTGCTTTGGTGCTTTCGACCGCCGCGAGCAGCTTTTTGTACGGGCTTTCGATGCAACGGTCGTGGGTCGCTCGAACGGTGATCAATAGCCCGTTGTCCTTCGCGTGCGCGAGCACTGCGCCGCAATCACCTCCTCGATCGAGCTGGAACCACGGAGTGCAATCGGGTGCTTCGTTTGCAAACGTCTCGGTCGTTTGCTCCAGCGCTCGAAGCCAAAAACGTGTTTCTCGATTTTCGACGTCTGTGCTGAGGGCCTTGTCCGGACGCTTCGATCGTTGCTCGCGCACCCAGTAGGATTGTGCACTCACGCCCAGAGGCGCTCCCTCGGTCGTCACTGCGAGCGCTGACATGACGTGCACACCGCGAGCGCCGGACTTCCACGACCCGATGGCGCCAAGCCCCTTACGTCCGGTTTCGTCGTTGATGCGCAACGACGTCGCGTCCACCGGTACGATCGCCACCTTTGTTGCTGCGCACCGACGTGCTGCTGCACGCGCCATCGCGCCAATCACTTCTCGAGGACAGACCGCGTCGCTCTCAACGAAGCGGAAAGCGCCTTCCCGCGATGCGCTCGTCCGACACGCCCCACTCACCGTGCCCGACGGCGTCGCCGCCGCCTCGGCCGCCAGTGCAACCAACCGCGCAGTACGCCGCGCGTCCCCAAGCTTGGCCGTCCCGAACTCGCTCGCCGCCCACTCGATGTGATCTGTTCGCATTCCGGCAGGACGAGAAAAAGCCGCGGAAATTCATAAAAAAGCGATCAAATCACAG
>CAMBEV010000366.1 GCA_945865595.1 Nannocystis exedens
AGCGCGCATTTCCGGCCGGTGCCGATGCGCACATTGCGATGATGACGAGCCCCAAGTCCGATCTTGAAACGCGCCATCAAGCGGCACGCGCCCTCGGAAAATCGGGCCTCAGCAAGGCCATCGCCGAAAAGCTCTTTGCAAAGGTCAAAGACACTGATGCGCGCGCCGACGCGGCCCTTGCAATCCTTCTCGGTGCAGATTCCGACCTCGCGGTGCGCACGATTGGAACGTTCAACGACGCGAATCCCGAAGCGCTCGGAGAACTCAAGGATGTTTACAATCGCACGTTCTCGTACTGGAGCGATCGGAACTTTGAATCGGGCGACGTTGCGCGTTGGGTCCGAAACGCAAACGCGATTGCGCGCGTCAAAGTGCATGGCAACTTCCAAGACTGGGCAGGCGCGATCGTGTCGCGCAACTTGGTCGAAGCTACGATTATCGACAACGGTCCACATTCGCTGACGCGCACACAACTGCGCGTTCGTCTTGTGCGCGACGCCAAAGGCACTGACGTAGTGAAGCGCGATGCGGCTGTCATGATGCTCAAGTTCACCAAAGAACGTGGCGCCCTGATGGCGCTTCGCCACGAGCCGGGCGCTCTTGGTGAAATAGCGAAGAGAGCATTCTTCGAGGTGCTGAACCCAAAGGCAATCTCGGACAGCATGCCCGACGCGCCAAGGGGTCGGGACGGAGCCGAGGCCGCAGGGCCAACCATTCGTCAAGTACCTCCGCGCTAAATGTCACGCTTATTCGTAACCGTGTGTGTTGCATGGGCTGCGCTGGTTGGGTGTGGGCCATCGCCGTCGTCACGTCTGCCTACCGCAGCCTCGTCGCTTGCGCCCACAAACTTGGCTGCCTCAGCCGGCCTTGCGATCGACAGCGCATGCGTCGTGGCTGGTGTCGAATTGTGTTTCAACGCCATCGACGACAACTGCAATGGCGTGATTGACGAAGGCTGTGGGCTTCTCAGTGGCCCGATTCAACTCACGGTTGCGTGGGGCGATGCGCCGGTCGATCTCGACTTGCGGCTGACCGTCCCCTCAGGCGAGACCGTCTCGGACGAAACCCGATCGATCAAGGGGTTTCGACTCGATCGCGACTGTCCCGCCGAGGCCGGTTGCGGTGAACAAAACTACGAAAATCTCGTCGCGACCGACGAGCCACCCTCCGGGCACTATCTCGTCACGGTGAGGCTCGCCGATCCGATGGGGCACATCTCACCCGTCAAGGCAGTACTCTCAGCGCGTATTGGTTCACGAAATTACCGTTTGCGGCTTCAACTGGAGAAAGTCGGAGACGCGCGAACGTTCTCGTTCGATCTTTAGCGCCCGTTTTTGTCAATCGGCTTCATTCATCGGCTTCATTCATCGGCTTCGTTCAGGAGAGTTCATGGGTCCTATCGCAATGGCGTCCCTTATTGTTGGCATGCTGGCCATGTTCGCCTGGTCGGCGAGCCGTCGCTGGCAGTTGCTGCAAGTGGGCCGTCCGGCAGAGCTTTTCAATCGCATTGCCGAACGCATCGAGGGCACCTGGCGCTACGCGTTTCGCCAAGAAAAAATGGACTATTACAGTCCTGCGGGCCTTGCCCATAAATTGATCTTCACCGGTTTCATTGTGCTCTTGCTGCGGACGCTCATTCTTTGGGGCCGTGGTTTCTATCCCGCGTGGAATCTCATCGTCCTGGATCCCGATCACGTCATCGGGCGCCTGTACGAGTTCATCAAAGATGTAATCGCGACGCTCGTTGTCGTCGGCGCACTCGTGTTCGTCTATTACCGCGCGATTCGCCCTCAGAAGCGTATGACGCTGTCCTTCGAGGGGCTGCTCATCCTCGGCATCATCATCACGATGATGGTGTCCGACATGGCGTACGACGGCGCGGGTCTGGTGCTGGCCTTTCGCAACCGCGATCTCTGTGGCGTGGCCAACGCGCAAGCGACTGCCGCGCAATGCGCATCGATTGCGACCATCGTCGCACCGTTGAGCAAGGCACACCACGTTGCAGGCAGTGGCTTGCAGTGGAGCGCGTGGCCTTCGCCCGCAGGCGCGGCGTTCGCGGTGCTGTTTGGCACGCTGTCGCCCAAGGCACTCATCGCGATCGCGCACGCGGGCTTTTGGACCCACTCATCGCTCGTGCTCGTCTTCTTGAATCTGCTCCCGCACTCGAAGCACTTTCACGTCATCACCGGCATTCCCAACGTCTTCTTTCAGAATCTCGAGCCTGCAGGTCGCTTGAAGCCGATGGCTGAAAACGCCGAGAAGCTGATGGAACTCGTCGGTGCGGCCGCCGAAGCCAGCGATCCACGAGCACTCCCCATCGGCGCTGCGAGGATTGAGCACTTCTCTTGGAAGTCGATCCTCGATTTCTACACGTGCACCGAGTGCGGTCGCTGCTCCGACAATTGTCCCGCACACCGAACGGGCAAGGTGCTCTCGCCGAAGCACTTCACGCTCGCGCTCCGCGACCATTTGTATCAGCGAGAAGGTGAATTCATCGAAGCGCGTGACGCGCTAGCGAAAGGCGAAAGTCTTACGTCGCACGTCAAGGCGATCAACATCGAGGAGTTCATTCACCCCGATGTCGTGTGGGCATGCACCAGCTGTCGCGCTTGCGAAGAGCAGTGCCCGGTCATGATTTCCTATGTAGACAAGATCATTGACATTCGGCGCAACCTTGTCCTCGTCAAAGGCGAGTTCCCTCCACAACTTGCCAAACCCTTCCAGGGCATGGAAGTGAACGGCAACCCGTGGAACCTGTCGCGCATGGATCGCGCGGCGTGGTCCGACGGTCTCGGCATCTCTATGATGGCGGACAAGCCCAATGCCGAAGTGCTCTTTTGGGTGGGCTGTGCTGCAAGTTACGACGATCGCGCTAAGAAAATCGCGCGTGCGACCGCCAAGCTGCTCAAGCAAGCCAACGTCGACTTCGCGATCCTCGGCCAGGAAGAGAACTGCACCGGCGATCCAGCGCGCAGAGCGGGCAATGAGTTCCTCTTCGCGATGCTCGCTGAAGGCAATGCCGCAACGCTCAACGGCTATAAGGAGCAAGGCGGCGCAAAGACGATCATCACGACGTGCCCCCACTGCTTCAACTCGCTGAAGAACGAGTACCCCGACTTCGGTGCCAAGTTCGAAGTCGTTCACCATACTGACTATCTCTTGGGCCTCGTCGCTGAGGGTAAACTGAACCCGACCAAGCCCGTCGATGGCCGCGTCGTCTATCACGACAGCTGCTACCTCGGCCGCTACAACGGCGTGTACGAATCGCCTCGTGAAATCCTGCGACGTATCCCCGGCGTCGAACTCGTCGAACCTGAGTACTGGAATAAGCAGCGCGGCTTGTGCTGCGGCGCGGGCGGTGCGCAGATGTTCATGGAGGAGCAAAACCACGATCGCGTGAACGTGAAGCGCACCCTCCAGCTGATCGACACCAAGCCCGACACGATCGCGAGCGCGTGCCCGTTCTGCATGACGATGCTCACCGATGGCCTCAAGTCGAAGAACCTCGAAGAAAAGATTCAGCAACTTGACGTTGTCGAACTTCTCGAGCGCAGCTGTGAAGAAGAGGTACCCTTTGGGGATGCGACCCTGCCCCATCTGTCAGAGGCAAGCCCAGCCGCGTGAATCGAACTCAGCCTTTCCGTTTTGTACGCCGCAGTGCAAGACGATCGATCTAGGCAAGTGGGTTGACGGATCGTATCGCGTCCCAACAGACGAGTCGCCGCCTGACTCGCAGGAGCAGGGGTGATGCGCGGAGCTCTCTTATTGGGTGCGCTCGCGGTG
>CAMBEV010000367.1 GCA_945865595.1 Nannocystis exedens
ACAACGAGATCGAGAATGAGCCACACGATCGCGACGACCGACCATTGACCAAGTGCCTTACCAAGGAAGAGCGACTCTTTGCGGCAACGCACCGACCAATAACGTAACGTTCTATGTTGCATTTCAGCTGAGATCGCATCGAAGCTCATCAACGCAACAAGCAGCGGCGTCAGCCACACCGTGATTTGGAACATCGCAAGCAGCGCTTCTGGCATCTGCGCGAAGAACGCACCCTGCTCAGCACCGAGGGCCTTCTCGAGCCCCTTCTTCTTCAGGTCCTGCCACTCAGGAGAGCCGTACGCGACGTTGATTCCGGCCTCGGCGAGATTGCCGGCGATGATCTTCGTAAAGACCCAGTAAGCGAGCATCGTCACGCCCAAGCCGCCAAGCACGGCGAAGAGCGTAAGCAGTACGCCCTTGACGCTTCGAAAGCTGCGTCGCAACTCGCGTTGCCACACGAGAAAAATTTCCGCTGCGGGATTCAAACCGTGGCTCCTTTGGCGCGCTTCCTTCGAAGCAACGCAGCCACCATGCCCGTGAACCCGAAGAGCGCAAGCCATCGCGGTGTTTCAACTGGCCCCTGTTCCGTGGCTGTGGTCGCAGTCGCACACGCGCACCCACCGGTGGTTGTCGTGGTCGTCACGCCCGGGTCGTCTACGGCTGGCGGCTCGTCTTGGGCGGGGAACGTCGTGATCGTCAAGTTACCTACCCGTCCGTCAGATTGACCACTGTTGCCAACCTGCACGTAGACCGCGGTGGTTCCCTCGGGCACTTCGAATTCGACGCTCGACTTGATGCCTGTGGTCGTGAGCGCGGCACCGTCGAACGTGTGATCGGCGTTGCTCGAAAGTGTGCCTTTCGTCGTCCATTGGAGGGGCTCGTTGTACTTGACGAAGAGCACCGGGGCGAAGGGCGTACTCGATCCGCCGAAGACGTTACCGGGCGAGGCTCCCTCGCTGCGTGAAGTAAACGCAACCGCCACCTTGGTCGCCTTGGTCAGATCGACCTTCGCTTGAATCGACCCAGGCGCGAGCTTGGCCTTGCTGCCGAGGTTCGACGTGCCGTACGCCACAAAGCCGAGGGCACTGAAGCCTGACGTCGAGGGCGGATTGATGGGGCCATTTTTGGCATCGAAGACGCGCGTGCAAACGGGGAGCACGCCGCGAGTCGTCATCTCACCCTCGAGGGCGGTTGCGCTCGTCGGCAGATCGCTCTTTAGGACCTCGATCACTAAATTGACGAAATCGCCATAACCGAGGTTGCCCTTCGCGGACGTCGACCTCATCGCCTTATAGATGGCGACATCGAACTTCTTCTTGTCGGCGTCGCCTGCCAGAGCCTGGCGCGTCTTCCACAATCCGCCTGAGAACAACGTCGAGTCGTAGTGCACTTCGCCTGCGATGTTGCCGGGACACGAGTCGTTGTTGTCGAGGACGCGAATCGCGATCTTACCTGGCGACATGTCCGTCGATGCGTACTCGCCCATGTTGCCGTCACCCGAAATCGCGGACGCGAAGTAATCTGCGAGACCTTCGTTCATCGCGCCTTCGGAATCGAAGAGGCCGTATGCATCGACGATCGGTCCGCCCAAACGAAGGGTCTGGTTGACCACGGCGTGCGTAAACTCGTGATAGATGACGTCGCCGTCATAGGAGTAGTCGCGCTGCGCACCTTGGCCGAACCACATCGAGCCGCCCTTGAAGCCATAAAGGGTCTCGAAGATGTCACTCTGGCCACCGGCTCCGGCGGGCGAGAAAAACGCATTTGAAAATGGCTCGAGCGGAAGCGATGGATCGGCGACCTTCGCGAGATCAAACGACGAGAGCCCCGCAGGAATCATCAAGTTTGAGATCGTGCGGAACGGCTTGTCCGCGACCACCTGCGCGTCCGGAACACCCTGTAAATCGCGGAAAAACTGGTAAGCGCGCGTCGCGTGGTAGTACATCGAGACTTCCGAAAACTTGTCGCTACGCGAGGGTGCATCTTTCGTCGCGGGCTCCGTCGGCAAGCTGTCGACTGGCGTATAATTGAAATCGCCGTTGGCATCTGACTCGGCGTCTTGCGCGAGCGAGCAGATATGGGCCGTGATCTGGATGCCAATGTTAAGACTCTTGACGTCTCCCTTGTCGACGCAGTTCATCGACTTGATAAAGTCGTTTTCCAGCACGAAGTTGCCCGATGTCCCCTTCACCGTTGCCGCCATAGGCAGTGGCAGTGAGGCCAGTTGAGAGGCAGACGGATTGGTCGCGTACATGTTGGCCTTCGCGAACACGATGCCCTCGCGCTGCGCGATCACGTCGCCGGTGTGCGCGTCGACAGTGAACGACGGCGCGGTCGGAATGCCGGCAAGTTGCGGCGGCACCACGACGTAGACGAGGCGCGCGCCTTCGCGTGTAGCGGCGATCGCGAGGTAGGCATCTGATGCCGACACCGGCAGCACCGTGCGACCGGCGATCGCGGCCACGGCTGCGGCGCGCGTGATCGACGGAGCGACCGATGCAGGAAGGTCAGTCGCAAAGTGATCGGAAAGTGTCTTGACGTTCCCATTTCGGTCGAAGGCCACGACCGCGACTCCGCCAAGCACTGGAAGCTGAAGGTGAGTCTGCTCGAACCGCACGATGCGATCACCGTCGCTAAATCGATCAACGCGCGTGACTTGGAAGGACGCGCGGCTGAGTTCTGGCCTCATCGCAACGAGTGCGAACCGCGCCCGCCCGGAGGTGTCCGCGGGAGCTATTCGCATGTCCAGGCGCGGCGTGTTTGCGTGCGCCACCGCAGAGACAAGCAACGCGGACGCGACAAGCGCCCCTAAGAATGATTTTCGCATCGGGTACGGTCCTTCCAAGCGCGGCGGCATTTGCGGCGCGGCGCGCAACGTGCCTTGAAAACCAGTCCACAACAACCGGCGAACCGATCTTCGTGAAGCGTGAGACGAGGTTGAAACAGCCACCCGCCCAGGGCTCAGGTCGTGATCTCGACCCGTAACAAGTTGCGACCGATGAAGAGGTAGTCGCCGTGGCTTAGGTCTTGGTCGCCGCTGATACGCACGAACGTTCCATTGCGGCTACCTAAGTCGGTAACCGTGATGGCGCCGTTTTCGAGCGTGATGCGGCAGTGCTCGCCGCTCACAAAGTGATCGTCGATGAAACACATGTCAACGCCCTCGCGACCCACTGTCACTGAGTCTGCGCGCACAACAGCCGCGCCATCGACACCACCTTCGAGCACCTGCACGACCCGAAGGTGACCAGGATGATGGGGTGACGTGTAGTAGGTCACCCCGTCCGCATCGTCACTCGGCGCTGGCTGTGCGAGTTCGACGCGAAGCAATTGCTCGCCAACGAAAACGAGATCGCCAGGCGAGAGGATCTGTGGCGCACGAACGCGAAGGAAAACGCCGTTGTGAGACTCTTCGTCGCGCGCAACGAGATGCCCCTCGCGATAAAACAGGTTCGCGTGCCGTGGCGACACAAAGGGATCATCCGCGAGGACAAGGTGCCCGCTGCGGCCGATCACGTGTTCGTCGGCGTTGAGCTGGTAGCTCACTCCCTCGACGCCCTCGCCTCGAACAAAGACAACCTTCGCTCGCCCGGGAGCTTGTAGCGCTCCGTAGTACGAAGTCTTCATCGCGAGCACGTCGGTGGGGACCGCCGCTCCGCAACGACCGCAAAATTTGTGGCCTGTGGGCACGGGCGTCGAACACGACTTGCACACGAACAGTTTCGCTTGCTCCATCTCGGGAGATCCTTCACTTCGTTCAGGATGA
>CAMBEV010000368.1 GCA_945865595.1 Nannocystis exedens
GCCCTCGACCTGTGAGCCATTCGTAAGCACCAGCGCGCAATTTCTTTCGCGCTCGATCTGTGTGGCCATTCGCAGCTCGAGTGTACGCACTGCGTCATTGAAATAACGCTTTGTGTGCATTGCAAATCCCAATTTTTACGGCCAATTAAGAGGCGTGGAATCGCTGACCACGCCTCGCCTCATTCTCGTGCCCATCACGCTTCCGCTTGTCGAAGCCGTGTGGGCCGGCCGGCGCGACGAAGCTGAAGCGATTCTCGGCGCACGTTTTCCAATGGAGTGGCCTGGCCGCGCACTCGTCGAACGCGCGTTCTGCTGCCCGATCGAGCGGCTGCGACAAGACCCCGCATCCACATTGTGGGGCGGGCGCGTGATGGTCTTGCGCTGCGACGAGCCCGCAGTGGTGGGCAGCGTCATCACGAGCGGTAGCCCCGATGAGCGCGGCACGGTGTCGGTCGGCTACGGCGTCGAGGCAGCGTCACAGGGACAGGGCTTCGCAACTGAGGCGGTTGCAAAAGTAGTCGAATGGTCGCTTGCGCAGGCATCGGTTGAGCAGGTAACCGCAACCACGTTTCCGTGGAATCGCCCTTCGCTGCGCGTGCTCGAAAAAGTCGGCATGCACTTCACCGAACGCACCGAGCACGACATGCTCGGCGAGATGTGGGTGTTCGCTCGCGATCGTCAACACAATTGATGAACGTCACTTGGCCGCTCCACGTCTGAGCCCGCGGCTGGGTTTGCGTGCGCCTTCAAGTTGGTCTACCATGGTAGGACAATGGCGCAAGAGCGAGCAGGCAGGACGGTCAAGGTCAGCGTTTCCCTCGACAAGGACGACGTGGCCGCACTGAAGCGACGGGCAAAGGAGTCCTGCGGTGGCAACCTCTCGGCCGCGTTCGCCGAAGCTGCCAAATGGATCCGACAGCGCGAAGCACGCCGCCGCCTCATCGATAAGCTAGGTGGGCCGACACTGACTCCTGATTCTGCGTCCGCGATCGATGTCGAGCAACAAGGTGGGCCGCGCTACGAGCCCACAAAGTTGAGACGAAAGACCGCCGCGTGACGGGGATCACGTTCGACACGGGAGCACTCATTGCGCTCGAACGTCGACGACAACGCATGAAAGAGATCGTCGAGCGAGCGCTCGCGAAGGACCAGCCGATTACCGTTCCGGCCGACGGGGTCGGTGAATGGTGGCGGGGGCGCACCGATCTGAGAGACAGCATCCTCGAAAGCGTCGACGTCGAGCCACTTACGCTGGCGCTCGCCAAGGTCGCAGGAGAAGCCCTCGCCCGGGTCAAAGGAGCGACGCTCATCGACGCGATCGTGATGGCTTCCGCAGCGTCACGCGGCGACATCGTCTATTCGAGCGACGTTGGCGATCTCGAGCGACTCCGTGGACAGTTTCCGAACGTCAGGGTGCTCGGAGTTTAAGACCATGACTAACCTTCGCTTCACCGACGCAAACGGGCTCAAGTTCGCTTACTTTGAAGAGGGCACAGGGCCTCTCGTCCTTCTCGTGCACGGCTTTCCCGATACGGCGCACAGCTGGGCACCGATTCGTCAGAGCCTTGCAAACGCGGGGTTTCGTGTCGTGAGCCCCTTTACGCGCGGGTATTTCCCCACGGAGATTCCATCCGACGGGAAGTACGACAGCGAGACGCTTGGCCGCGACTTACTCGCGCTGATCGAAGCGCTGGGCGAAACGTCTGCCGTTGTCGTCGGTCACGACTGGGGGGCAATCGGGGCCTTCGCCGCGACGCAAATGGACCCAACGAAGGTACATTTTCTCGCGGTCGTCGCCTTGCCTCACTCGGCGTCCATCCGGACCCTGCCGCGCATTGCGTGGGGGCTGCGTCACATCGTGCGCTTCAAGTTCTTCGGGGGGGCGGGGTGGCTCACCGCAAACGATTTCGCGAATGTCGATGCTCTCGTCAGGCGATGGTCGCCCGCGTGGACATTCGGGCCCGATGAGACAACGGCCATCAAAGAGGCGCTTCGTCAGCCGGGCTGCACTGACGCCGTCCTTGGCTACTACCGAGCGGTTTCGCCGATGTTGACCGAGGTGCTCAAGCGTAAGATCGAAGTGCCCACGCTCGCGTTCGTTGGCGAGACGGACTCTGTCATGACGCGCGCGGACTTCGAGCACGCGCGCAAATATCACGCGGCCAGTTACGATATCGTTGCCATGCCGGGCGGGCACTTTCTGCATCGTGAGGATCCCCAACTTTTCGTAAAGCACCTGCTCGCCGCACTACCGGCGCCACGGGCTACTTCCGGGCAGGCCGCTTCCGTTCGCTGAACGACGCGCGGTCGGGGACAGTCGCTGCGCAATTAGCCACGGGCCGGAGGCCGTCTTCGCATCGGCAAGGTAACCGGCGGTAAGTTGCCCGTCCTTATCTGCCATGCAAGATGTATCGGATGGGCAAGTTCAACCATCTTTTCGCCGTGTGCGTCAGCTCGGGTGTCATGTTGTCTGCGGCCTGCGGATCAGAATCACCAAGCGATGCCCGCATTGATTCAGGGAGCGATGCAGGAGTCGCCGACGCGCCGCTCACGCAGGACGCCGCCGCAGATGTTGTCGTGGCGCAAGATGCGGCTGTCGATGCACTGGCGGCGGAACCTGGCCATATTGACTTGAGCTGGACCGTAGACGGCAGCGATAAGGATCATACCGCATTGTGCGCGGCAAATGGGATCGCGTTCTTTACCGCCCATATGTACGCCCCGGAGCGTAAAAGCTTCGCGGTCGATTGCGTGAACGGGGCATGGCGCCAGGGGCCATCCTTCGAAACCGTGGCGCCCGGGACCTATACGATCACGATGACGGCCAACAGCGCACCGACTTTTACAGGCCCAGTGATCGCGACGTACGACCTGACTGCCGTCGTTGCGTCCAAGCAAACCTCGACACTCAAGGTGGACTTTTCGAAGGGGAAGTTTACGCAAACGCCATAGGGCTGAAGCGGGCCGAGGCCCGGCAAGCAGTCACTTGCGCGCGGGGCGCTTGCGTTCACTGAACCACGCGCGGTAACGATTCATCTTTGACCGCTGCTTCCACGGCGCGCGACGCTTGCACGTGGCCATCTCGTCGCTACCCTTCTCGGCGCCCCAGCGAAGCTCGGGACAATCGTTCGGGTTGTAGGCGGTTTCAAATGCCTTCGCACGCGACGAGACGTCGACGAGCGTGAGTGCAAACTCGGACTCGTCGGTTCGAATGTAACGCACGCTGCGCTGTTTTAATTGCTCCGAGAGCACTCTCTCTAGGTTCCCGCGTAGATCTCCATCTGAAAGCCCAGGTTCGACGTTGTAGTGATCACGACGGCGCACCACGCGATCGGGAAAGGTCTTCACCACATCGATCGCAATGAGCAATCTTAGATCGCGCGAAGGCGTAGAGAAGTCTTCCCATGCGCCAGTCGTCTCGAAAATCTCGGGGCCGTCCGGCATGTCGGCAGACTTGCCGCGGCGCGCGAGAAACTTGCGACCGTTTTCGATCGAGTTCACGCGCGTCCTCACCTGCTCTTCAAGCGCGTCGATTGCCTCGAGCAGTGCGCGCTCGGGGTCGAGCGGCGCCGGCGAAATCACGTCGTCCATTTTGTCGTAGAACTGGTCAACCGACATTTGTGACTGTTCAAGCGACGAATCGCCGTAGTCGTCAGACGCCTTGATTTCGGCGTTTGTGAGGCGGCGAATGCGGCCCTTCTCCCACGTGAGCGGCCGAAACCGTTTGAAGCCCGGACCACCGAGCGCGGG
>CAMBEV010000369.1 GCA_945865595.1 Nannocystis exedens
TGGACCCTACGCTTGCGATGATGCCCATTCCGCGTCGCATGTCGTCGCCGATGGCTTCGAGCTCTCGTTCAACTTCGCGCCTTGTGAGCTCGGTGGCATTCGCTCCGCGCGAGGTTTCCATGAAACGCGTTGTGGCCGTGCTCGCAACGCGGCCGATGATCGATCGGGAGTTCACTCGTGCGGCGTTGCCGACGCCTGCGTAGTCCTTCGCATCGAGGAGCGCGGATGCCTTCGCGACGAAGCTGGCGTCTCCGAATCTTGCAGCGCGAAGCCAAAGCACGCGTTCAATTGCAACTGCGATAGTCGCAATTGCCATCAGCACGAGGGTGATGGCGATGAATCGGCTAAGTGGCCCCATGGCCTGCCACATGTGAATGGGATGAAATGTCGACATGGCTTTCCTCACTTCTTCAGGACAAACGGGATCCGACTGACGTGAAACACTGCGATGGGATGACCCTCGTGCATGGCCGGCGAAAAGCGCCAAGACTTCACAACGCGCATGACGTCTGCATCGAGCAGAGGGTGCCCCTTGAGAATGCGGACGTTCGTGACATCGCCGCGTTCGGTGACGACGTACTTCACCACCACGGTCATCTCGATGCCTTCAGTGCGCGCGGCTTCGGGGTAGACCGGTGAGGGCTTGCTAAGTGCAACTGGTGCGGTTGCATTTTCAGGCAATTGCACCGGACCTATCGGTAATGGCTTCGGAGGGGGTGGTGTGATTGCGGGTGGTGGTGCTGGCCTTTGCGGTCCTGTTCCGGCGCCGGTGCCTAGGCCCGGTTCGCCGCTTCCCGGTCCAATCCCATTGCCGGGGGACGGATCGCTTGGGGGCTCCTCTCGTGGTGGCGCCTGCGTGTGCGGTTTTGCAACGGGCGGGGGCGGGGCCTTCACCGGTTCTGGTTGTGGAGGAGGTGGTGGCTCGGGCTCCGGCTTCGGTTCTTCAATCGGAGGCAGTGTAAGCTCGACCTCGGGTGCTTCAACGCTCACGAGGCGCTCGGCGTGCGCGAATGCCGCACCTGCGACAAACACAGCAGCCACAGCGCCGCTTGCTCCAACCCAGGCCGCGCTTCGCTGCCTCGCCGACAACGAGGTGCCGGGTTGTACTTGCCAGCGGCGCTTGCTCATCGAGGAGTCACGCTACGGACCCAATTTGGCAATCGTGCGACAACCAGGCGAACACCACGTCGGAACGTGGTTTCAGCTCTGCAACGCTTTGGTTACGTTGCGTGACCGTTGTGTGACGCTTAGGGTCCCCCAAGTCGCAGCACGTGCCGTTCTGGATCGGTTGCCTGCACTTGTTGAAGCTCGGTGATCAGCCCTTCAATTGCGTGCTTCGTGGCATCGCGAAGTGACGTTTCGTTCTCGTGTGCGCTTGGGGCGATCGGCTTTCCGAAAGCGAAATAGAAGCGCTCGGGTTTCGGTACGCCGCCTCTGGAAGTGAGACGAACGAGCGGTGGGACCATGTCGCGTCGTAGCCCGAGCGCCTTGGCAATCTTTCCGAACGGTGTCGCGAAAAAATCGTTGGCGTCCTTGACGATGTCAAACGCGTCTTCGACACCAACCGCAGCAAACGGCACGATCGTGCAGTCGTGCTCTTTTGCCATGCGGGCGAATCCGAGGCGATTTCCCCAGACGAGCCTGTACGTCTCGCCTTTGCGCTTTGACACTTCGCGCGCGCCCCCTGGAAAGACCAAGATGCACTCACCGGCTTGCATCAGTGAAGCGCAGTTCTCACGCGTTCCGTCGACGGCGCCCACCTTGGTGAGCCAGTCGCCCCAAATTGGGATGCGAAAGTGCACGTGGTCGCCGAGCGAGCGGAGGAAAATGTCCTTCTCCTCATACAGGTAGGCGAAGAGAAGCGGCGCATCGAGCATGCCGAACAAGGTGTGGTTGCCGACGAAGAGGAGGGGCCCTGCTTCAGGAATGTTCTCTGCGCCCTGAAAGTGCGGACGCGTTAGCTTGCGCCAATAGTCAACTACCTTGAGCATGCGACGGATGTCACGCTCAGGGGGGCGCTTGAAGGGGACGGCCGATGCTTTCACGTAGTTACGGTTGGCAAACCGCGGACGTCTTGCTTCCGTCGGGCCTGGTGGTGCGCGCGTAGTCGAGGCGTCCACGATAACGCCTGCACGAATCATTGTACGTGCTTGACGACTGCGGCATGCAGCGGCCCGCGCTTGAGCAGAACGTGGTCGCC
Source organism: Nannocystis exedens (assembly GCA_945865595.1). Classification (GTDB taxonomy): domain Bacteria; phylum Myxococcota_A; class Polyangia; order Polyangiales; family Polyangiaceae; genus JAHFDX01. The sequence goes on from CAMBEV010000369.1 coordinate 2,201, forward strand.
TCGCCGGCGGTGTCGGGGCAGCTTGAGGTGCAGGCCTGCGTGCATGTGCCGGCCGTGCCGTCCGTCGGCAAAAAACATTTACCACTCGCGTAGTTACAATCTCCGTCCCGCTTGCACTCTGCGCCGATCCACTTTGCGGCGACGTCAACCGCAGTGCCATCGGTGAGGCGCTCGACGTCTTGCTGAACCTTTACCGGCGCCTTGATGCCTTGAATGAGCGCGTACACTTCGACGATGTCTGCGGCCTCCATGCGAATGCAGCCGTGTGAAACGTAACCGCGACGGAGCGAACCGCCGTTGACCGTGTCGTAGCTGTCGATGGGCCCATGGATGCCGTAGCCCGTGGTCCGCGGGCCAGTCAGACGGATGAACGGCAGTCCCGCAAACACGGGCGAGCGCTGTCCATTCTCTGGGTCAGTCCACCAAATGCGGCACGGGTACCAGTAGCCCCACCCGCTGTCTGCCACGGTGGTCGTCGATGAGCTTGTGAAGAAGGTTCCACCCGATGCAGTTGAGCTGACCGGCGTGAGGCTCTTGCCGTTTTCGATCTTGCCGACGCCAACTTTGAAGACTTTGTCGTACGTGCCTGCGAGGTCCTTCAGGTGGAGCGTCAGGCCATCGAGCGAAATCGTGATGCTCGGGCTCTTGAGCTTGGTGAGCGTCGGGATCGGTTTGCAGCCCGTTGCGTATTTATAGGCGGTGGCTGCGGCTGAGCTACCTTCGACGTCGCCAATGCCGAGCTCCTCGCCGGTTTCCTGGTCAGAGGTGCCGACGTCCTCAACGCTGCTTCCGCATGCAGGAATCACCGTGACAAGCGCCGCGAAAAGGCCGCGAACTAGGATGCGAGAATAGAGGCCGCTCTTCATGTGCGGGGCTATGCCACATTTCGCTACGGCCGCAAGTGCGCTTTTGGCTCGCGTAACCTGCGTACACTTGAGCCAATGGTGAACGTAGCAGTGATTGGAGCCGGTGCGTGGGGAACGGCGCTCGCGTCGCACGCCGCGCGCTTGGGGCATCAGACCGTGCTTTGGGCGCGTGAGGAAGACGTGGTTCGCGACATCGAGTCTGCCCATCGTAACGAACTGTTTCTACCCGGCATCGCGCTGCCGGATTCGTTGCACGCGACACGCCACCTGGGTGATGCCGTCAAGAATGTTGACATTATTCTGCTCGTGCCGCCGTCGCAACACTTGCGGTCTGTGGCGCGCGTGCTCGCGCCGCTCTTGGGGCCGTCCACGGTGGTAGCGGTTGCGTCGAAAGGCATTGAGGTCGCGTCTGGCAAACTCATGAGCGAAGTGATGGCCGAAGAGTTGCCAGGAGCACGCATCGCGTACCTTTCGGGACCGAGTTTCGCGAAAGAAGTGGCGGCGGGAATGCCGACCGACCTGGTCGTCGCAAGCGAGAGCGCCGATGTTGCGCAACGCGTGCAGGCGGCGATGCACTCGCCGTTCTTTCGTGTGTACACGAGCGACGACCCTACCGGCGTCGAAGTGGCGGGCGCCATGAAAAACGTGGTCGCCGTTGCAGCGGGCGCATGCGACGGCC
>CAMBEV010000370.1 GCA_945865595.1 Nannocystis exedens
CGATCGACAGCTTCAACGGCACGCACCGCGGCATCAAGAATTCCCGTATGTCCCACCATGTCGGGGTTGGCAAAGTTGACGAGGACGAAGTCGTAAACCTTCTTTTGTATCGCGTCGACGACAGCCGCTGCGACGCCAACAGCCGACATTTCCGGCTTTTCGTCGTAGGTCTCAACCTCTTGCGGTGAAGGGATCATGACGCGATCTTCATGGGCGAACGGCTGCTCGCGCCCCCCGTTAAAGAAGTAGGTCACGTGCGCATATTTCTCTGTCTCAGCGCAACGGAATTGCCTTAGTCCCGCGTCCGAAATGACCTCGGGAAAGATGCGCGCAAACGTTTCTTTCGGAAACGCGACGGGGAGGCCAAGCGAAGCGTCGTAGTTAGTGAGGCACGCAAACTGTCGGAACGGCGGTCGGCTATCGGCGCGTACAAAGGCGTCAAAATCGGTGTGCGCGAGGGAACGCGTCAGTTCGCGTGCACGGTCGGCTCGAAAGTTAAAGTGCAGCCCCACATCGCGTGCTGAATCGACACCCGTGTAATTGGCCACCACGAATGGTTCGACGAATTCGTCAGTTTTCTTGTCTTTGTACGAGGCGGTAACCCCCGAAAGCGCGTCAGGCATCCTCGCTCCGCGAGCTTCTGCGATCGCACGATAGGCACGCTCGACGCGCTCCCAGCGGTTGTCGCGATCCATCGCCCAGAAGCGACCCGACACGGTTGCAATTTGGCCCTTGCCGACGAGGTGCTTCTCGAGTGCAGATACGAACCCTGGCGCGGTACCCGGTTGGACGTCACGACCATCAAGAAACGCGTGCACAGCAACAGGGACGCCTCTCTCGTGTGCAAGGTCGATGAGTGCGTACAGGTGGGCCGCCGTGCTGTGAACGCCTCCATCGGAGAGGAGCCCGAAGAGGTGGAGTCTGCCGCCTGTGCTTCTTGCCTGATCGCACGCTTCTGCGATGACGGCATTTGCGCCGAGTTGGTGTTCGTAAATTACCTTGTCGATCTTGGCAATGTCCATGATGGCGATCCGACCCGCGCCGAAGTTCAAGTGGCCGACCTCACTGTTGCCCATCTGATCCGGCGGCAGTCCAACGTCCACACCGCTCGTGCCAATCAACGTGTGCGGATAGGTCGAAAATAACCGCGTGATCGTGGGTGTGTGCGCCATCCGAACCGCATTGTCTTCACGTTCGTGACGCTCCCCCCAACCGTCGAGAATCATGAGGACGAGCGGTCGCGGCGGCCCTGACTGAAGACTCATGAGGCGAAGATACAGGCGTGGCATGACGAAGTGAAAGGCACGCCGCGATTTCACGACTTATCGAGCAGGCGGCGCGGTATGACCGACGGCAACGATGCCTTGGGTGGAAGCGAATTTGCGCGACCAGCGCGTCCTTGCGCGGTGCGATACGGACGGAAGGGTCCAAGCCGATGGCGGCAGGGTCGACGTCGTCTACAAAGCCGGTGCGTCGAAGGTCTACCGCGCGAGCGCCGCGAATATCACGGTCTCAAAAACAGCTGCGCAATACACCGATGAACAGGTCGCGAGCGGTGGCCTCAGTTATCTCGGTAACGCCCTTCCGCCGAAAGCTGCGCCGACGGTGCCGACTGTGCCGACGGTGAGAGAGCTGCGTGCCAACGAAGCGGCCAAACACAAACGTCACGCGGAGGCGTCGGGCGCTGGGTGGGTCGCGTATACGGACGGCGCGTGCAGCGGCAATCCGGGACCGGCGGGTGCAGGGGTTGTACTCCTCGGGCCGAACAAAGAGATCGTTGAAGGGTACGAATACCTCGGCTTGCAAACCAACAACGTAGGCGAGCTCGTGGGCATCGAGCGAGCACTCGACTTGTTCCCCGAAGACGCGGGCGAGGTGACGGTCTACACCGACAGCCAGTATGCGATCGGCGTCCTCTCAAAAGGATGGAAGGCCAAGGCAAACGTCGCCCTCATCGCGCGCATCCGCGAAAAGCTCAAGGCACGGACGAAGGTTCACTTGGTTTACGTTCGTGGGCACACGGGTGTCGTATACAACGAGAAGGCCGACGAACTCGCACGCCTTGCGGTGAGCTCTCGTAAGACGGCGATGCCGATAACGCCGCCTTGATTCTGCCGCTCACAGGCGCACAATGCGATGCATGCGCGCGTGGTTGGCATCGGTGCGAGCACAACTCGAATCTTCGGGTTCGGGTCGTCGGCTGGCGTTGATTCCGCTTGCCGTGGCGGTTTTGTTCGGTGCCTTCATGCTGCCTCGCGCGACAGTGCCCGAAGCATTGCCCTTGCCTACGGTCGACGTTCGCGCGTTTGACAAGGTCGTCGCAGGCGATCGCGCTCTAGCCGCAGCGGTATTTGCGGGATCGCTAGCCGGCGAACTTCGCGCGCTTGGAACTACGATTCGCGATTTTCACACACTCGAAGCGAGAGACGCATCGTCGTCAGAGCTTTACGAGGCGCGTCGGAAGATGGATGTCACGTTCGTGGTTGCGCAGGCACTGGGCAATTCGGGACTGCTGAAGTTACGGGCTGCGCACATCGAAGAATTCATTCACGCCGTTGACCACTTCAAGAAAACGGGCGAAGAGAACGCCGAACTCGCGGCTGTCGGGGGCTCCTTTGTGCGCCGCATGCGTCGCGAGGGTTGGTGCGTCGGGCATACGTTGGCGCTCGGCGATCGGGAGCTTCGCGCGTTCTATAAGCAGATGTGGTCAACCCTGCTTGGTCTCCATAACGCGCCTGAGTTCAAGCTCTCGCTCGACGAACAGCGTGTGATTTACGCGTTCTACCTGACACACGCACATGCGCCAGAGCACCTGCGGGCCACCTTTGCCGCGGCCCGTGCCCGCGCAAAGTCTGCCGAAGAGTGTGCGTCACTCAACGAAGGTGAGCGCATGGCGAGTGACAGCTGGAGGATCGACAAGGTAACGCGCCTCGAGGCGATCGATCCCGCGTACCCAGCGCACTTTGCGCGCGGTGTGCTCCAGTTTCACCGGGGTCGTTTTGGGGCCGCAGCGGAAGCCTTTCGAGCGCACCTGCAAGGTCACCCGTCGGGACCACTTTCGTTACGGGCGCAGTTTCATCTGCGCGCCGCCTTGCACGCAGAGCGGTAAGCACGCAGAGCGGTAAGTCGCCTCACGCTTGCCGACGCGCTACAATGCGTAGGGCATGAAGGTACTCAAGACCATGGCATGGATCGCGGGCATCCTTATTGCCATCGGCCTGCTCTTGAACGTGACGGTGCTCGAAACGTGGACGGTGCCGGTCGACGATGCCGCGATGTCGGCGTCGATTGAACCGACGCTTAGGTCCGGAGACATTCTCGTGCTCACGCGCAGCAAGGGTACCGCCCGCGGCGACCTGTTGCGCTGTCCAGACCCGCAGGCGCCCGGACGGTTCGTCATCGCGCGCGCGAAGGCTCTCGGTGGTGAAGACATCACGATCGACAATGGGAGGGTCGGCATTAACGGGAGGCGCGGTGCGGCGCGGCATGGTTGCGCTCCAGTCACTCTCGAAGATCCGGCTTCGCACGAACAAGTCGAGCTGTCATGCACCGCGGAAGAGGCTGCCGACAGCACCTACGAAGTGCTGCTCCCGAAGCAGAAAGAAACCATGAAAGCGACCGTAGAAAAGGGGCGCGTCTTTCTCGTGTCGGACAACCGCCAAATGCACGTTGACTCACGCGACTATGGGCAAATCGACCCGAGTCTCTGCCAGAAGGTTATTTTACGACTTTGGGGCACGAGT
>CAMBEV010000371.1 GCA_945865595.1 Nannocystis exedens
TGTAACGTGCGTGGAATTGGAGTCGCGGTCAGCGTGAGCACGTCGACGTGGGTGCGCATCTGCTTCGTGCGCTCCTTGTGTGTCACGCCGAAGCGTTGCTCTTCGTCGACCACGAGCAAGCCTAGCCGCTTGTAGTGCACGTCCCGCGAGAGCAATCGATGGGTGCCGATCACAATGTCGACTGTGCCCTCTTTCAGGCCCTTGAGCGTCGCGCTTGATTCCTTCGCAGAGGTAAATCGCGAGAGGCCACGCACCGTGATGGGGAAGTTTCCCATGCGTTGCTCAAAGGTACGAAGGTGCTGCTGCGCCAGAACGGTCGTCGGACACAGTAAAGCAACTTGCCTTCCTTCCATCGCAGCGCGAAACGCCGCACGAAGGGCAACTTCGGTCTTGCCGAAGCCAACGTCGCCGCAAACCAAGCGGTCCATCGGCCGGGTCCGTTCGAGGTCAACCCCGACGTCGCGAATTGCCCGGGCTTGATCGTCGGTTTCTTCGAACGGAAATGTAGCCTCGAATGCGAAGTATTCGTCATTCGCAGGCGGCAGCGCTTCGCTCACGGCTGCATTGCGCTCAGCGTAAAGGCGCAGGAGCTCGTCAGCCAGCTCCTGGACTTGCCTCCGCACCTTCGCCTTCGTCTTGGAGAACGTCGAACCGCCAAGCCGATCGAGCGAAGGAGAGGCGCCCTCGCCGCCAGAGAATTTTTGGACCTGATTGAGGCGATAGATCGGCAGGTAGAGGCGGTCGCCACCCGCGTATTCGACCACGATGAGATCGATTTGCGTGTGTCCGAGATCTTTGTGAACGAGGCCCTGGTAGCGACCAATACCGTGATCGGTGTGCACGACCAGTTCGCCGACGCGAAGGGATCGCAGGTCTTCGAGAAATGCCTTGGTGGAATCGGTCTTGCGTGGCTCCCGTCTTTTCGCGGGCGCCCTGCCGCCGAGCAGCTCATCCTCGACGATGAAACTCAGCCCTTCGCAAGGCAAGAGCACGCCGCGCGAAAGTGACCCTACGAGGATACGAATGGCGCCTTCCTCCGTCGGCGAGTCAGGCGACGGAGCGACAACGGCGGCAATGGCCTGATGGCGAAGGAGCGCGGCCAACCGCTCCGCCTGGGTGAGCGTGCGAACAACGAGCGTCGTGGCAATGCCCGAGGCGCTCCAGTAGAGGAGGCGACGTCGGAGTGGACCGAGTTCGCTTGCGTGCCCCTTGGTGGAACGCGCCTCTTTCATAGCGAGCGCAAGTTCTTGTTGGTCAAACGTATTGACTTGTTCTGCGGCGGAGTCGCCAATTTCTCGAAGGGCTACGGGGCGCCGCGTCTTGAGGGCCGAGTGCGCCTCTTCGGTGCTGAGGAGAAATGCATCGACCGTGAAGTGAGGCGAGCCTTCGCGGTGCATTCGCTCGGCTTCATACCGTTCAATGTTGGCGTTCCAAACGCCCTCGGGGTCGCCATCCCCCACAATGACGACGGTGGCGTCGTCCGGAATGTACGAGTCGAGAGAATCGAGAGCGTCGTAGAACGCGGGCAGGTATCCATCGGCGCCAAAGAATGAGCGCCCGGTGACCACGTCTTCGATCAGTGCCCTTGCTCTCATCGTCGGCATGTTCATGGCGTCGGCCATCTCCGATAACGTTGCACGCGCGGATCGAACGTAAGCTTCGTTGACCACCGCCTCGCGCACAGGGGTAAGCTCGACGTCGGAGACAAACACGTCGCGCTTGGTCTTCTGCTCGAACGGGTCGAACGGCCGCATCGAGAGAATCTCGTCGCCCAAGAGTTCCACGCGCACGGGGGCATCCAGCGCGGGTGGCCACACATCGATGAGCGACCCGCGCAGTGCGAATGAGCCCGGGTCTTCGACGATCGGCACGCGAAGGTAGCCGAGGCTGTCAAGTTGCTTACCGAGCCCATCGCGGTCGACCGATTCGTTGACGCGTAACGCAATCGCATTTCCCGCAATGACCGCCCTCGGCACCACGCGCCGTTGCCAGGCAGACACCGACGTCGACAGAACGCTCCACGGCCGATTGCCCGCAAGATGCGAAAGACACGCCATGCGAGCCATGGCGCTTCGACGGTCTGTGCTTACGTCGACATAGGGCGAGTTTTCGTAAGGTGGCAGGTGCAGTATGGGTGAGAGGTTCGATAGCGCGAAGAAGGCGACATCATCGGCAAGTTGCTTTCCGTCATCGTCAAGGGACAGGACGACCACCCGATGCCCCTCGTCTGCAAGAGCTGCGATGAGATAGGCCGGAGCAGCCCCGCGACAGCCAGAAACGGTGGAAACGCGACGTTCAGCTATCGCTTTCACGATCGCTGTGAGGGTCGAGCCTGGCGTCACTTGGGTGGCTCTGTCTTCTTGGCCTCGAGCATCTCCCATCGCGCCATCACTTTAGCGAGCCGCTCCTCCGCTGCGTCGTGCTCAGCCTTTGCCCTCTTCATCCCTTCTTGACCCGCTGAGTAGAGGCCGGGATCGGTCAACTTCGCGGAGCACTCGTGCACGCGCGCCTCGGCTTCGGCAACGACGTCAAGAATCTTGTCGAACTCGATGCGTTCGGCGTAGGTGAGCCCAGACTTCGACACGGCTTGTTTCACGACCTTCGGGGCAGCCTCAACCACCTTGACCGGCTTTGCCGCCTCGGCCTCAGCGGCCTTCCTTTCGACGAGCAGGCGCTCGTAGGTTTCGTAATTGCCGGCGTATAGAGTGGCGCCGCCCTTGCCATCGAGGACCAAGATGCGGGTTGCGACCCGGTTCAGAAAGTAGCGGTCGTGCGACACCACCAAGAGCGCCACGGGCCACCGCTCAAGCAGGTCTTCGAGCGCGCTCAGCGTGAACGTGTCGAGGTCGTTCGTCGGTTCGTCGAGGAGCAGCAAATTTGCGCCGGAGCGCAGTGTTTTCGCAAGCGCAACTCGCGCTCGCTCACCCCCGGAAAGGCTACCCACCACCTGCCTTTGCTGGTGGCGGTCGAAGAGAAATTTCTCGAGGTACACGCGCAAGTCAACCTGTTCATCACCGAGATCAACCTGACCGCCGCCAGTGAGCTCTGCTCCTTGCCAGCCAGCAACGTTGTCGTACACCGACCACGCTTCCTCTAATCGTGACCGCGTCTGATCGAAATGGGCGAGCTTCGTGTGAAGGCCCTTTTTTACGGTACCGCGTACGGGCGCAAGCTCATCTTCGACGATTGAAAGAAGCGACGATTTACCGGCACCATTGGGGCCGACGATGCCCACCCGATCGCCCACGCGCATGCCCATCGTGAGGTCACGAATGAGCGTGGTGCCGTTTCGGGCAACCTCTACCCCGTCAAGTTCGAGAACTATTTTGCCTGCGCGCGCTGCCACGCGTTCGAGCCCCCCAAAAGACACCTTGGCGTTGTCGGGCGGTGGCCCTTGATCGATGAGCGTATTCGCACGACCGATGCGTGCTTTCTGCTTCGTACTGCGCGCCTTCGGACCTCGGCGGAGCCACTCCGTTTCACGACGGACCAAGTTGAGGCGTGTTTGTTCCGCACGATCAGCGAGCTCGAGGCGAACGACCTTTTCTTCAAGATAGTCGCTGTATCCACCATCAAAGAAGTTCAGCTGCCCGTGTTCAAGTTCGACAATTTCGGTGCAAACTGCATCTAAAAAGTACCGGTCGTGGGTGACAATCAGAAGGGCGCCCAAAAACGTGTCGGCAAAGTAACGCTCAAGCCAGGTGATGGTCTCAGCGTCGAGATGGTTGGTGGGCTCGTCT
>CAMBEV010000372.1 GCA_945865595.1 Nannocystis exedens
AGCGTCTCCAGAAAGCCCGGACTCGCGCCCCCAAAAGGGCCCACTGCACCAATTCCCCTCGATAATGTAACTTGGTCAGCAACAATAGGAGGGGCGCCCATACCGAGCGAAGCTGCCTCCGCGTATCGCCCATCTCTCAGCCGGACGAGTGGAAAGTAGGCCGCGGAGATGGGCAAGGCCGTGGGGAGAAAGCCGTTGCCAAGATCAGCCTTGATCACGTTGCCAAGGACTGCGCCGCCAGGCACGTATTGGCACTCTGCGCGAAGGGCGAGAGGCAGCGAAATACACGGCGCGGCGAGTGCGCACGGCGCGCTGAGATGTCGGACGTCTTTCTCGTAGAGCAGAAATGTAACTCCGGGCGCAAAATATGAAGTCCTCGGCAAGCTGATTGCGTAAACCGTGCTGTCAATCGAGGCCGTTACGCGACACGCGCCGTCCTCGCACGCGGCTTGCGCAAACCGGCGATTGTAGGGCTCGTACAGCGCGCACGCTGATTCGTCACATCGATTGCTCGGTTGCACCCGTTGAGGGAAGGGCTCAAGTGGTCCACACGCGGCGAATGCGGCGAATGCGACAAGCGCGAGCGTTCCTGCGCGCAGCCTCACGGCTATTCCCCCGCCGCGTCGAGCGAGGGAGCGGTGTCGCCCGGCGCGTCAACGAGACTCGACGCATCAAACGATCCTGCGTCGTACGTGGGGCACCCGTCGATCGAACCTGACGGATTGTAGAACCAGCTCACGCTGTCGCCACCAGGGGCATTGGGTGTGTGAGGCGAGGCACTGTTAAAGGAGCGCGCAACGAGAAATTCAATCGTGTGACACCGTGTTGAACTCGGCACATCAGCGATGGAGAACGAAACCGCACGCACGCCACCATCGATCGTTGCAGGGTCGGGACCGACAACGTCACCGGCTACGGGAAGCGGATTGGTGACGGGATCGAAGTCGACAAATACGTTCCAGGCGAACGTCGCATTTTGATCCACAAGTTCGACGGGTACGACGAACGTCGGCAACGGTGGCTGAACCACCTTATCGGTCGGGGGCAACACCGAGCCCTTCACTATAGTCGGACGGATCGGCGGGTACTTCGGGAGGTCAGCGGGCGGATCGGCGATAATGCACGAAAATGTAACTATGGATGCGCAGATACCAAGTACGCACGCCAGCCTGGCCGCTCGCGACTCTCTCGTCATTGAATCGCAAGGCCGAATGGTAACACGCACAGCATCTTTTCACCGCGCAAGAGCGGAAGCGCAACGGCAGTCAGCTGGGCGAGCGCCGGCGTGCTTCCAAGGATAGGCTCTGCAAGCCGACCCGCGAAGTCGGCCCCCGCGTAGTCGACGGGACCTGCCTGCCCCAGCGGTCCGCTGCCATCCTCACCGCCCAGCGCGCTCAGAAATCCGGCATCTTCGCCGAGCACGGTGACGGGACCATCTGCGGGCACGCCCGCTAGCTCGGCCGCGCGGGCAAGCGCCTCGCGAAGGCCACCCATTTTATCGACCAGCTTGCGCCTCAGCGCCTCGTCGCCGCTAAAGATGCGCCCCTCCGCCGATTGTTCCAATTCTTGACGAACAATCTTACCGGCGCGGCCCTCGAGGATGCGTCGCAAGAAGAGCTCATAGATCGAAGTCATGCCCTCAAGAACGCGCGCACGAGTCGGCTCGTCCCACGGGTCGAGGAGCGAGAGGTACGCTGCCCGGCTTGCTGCTCGCGCATCGCCGGCCTTCGCCGCAAAGGTGACGGAATGTACCCCCACGTGCTCGAGCGAATTGCCAACGCTCACCTTGCCGCCCACCACGCCGATCGATCCGAGGATGCTTGTGGGCTGCGCAAATATCTCATCGCCGGCGGAGGCGAGGTAGTAGCCGCCGCTCGCGGCCATCTCCCCAACGCTCACAATGAGCTTTTTCTTTGCACGCAAACGCATGAGTCCGTGCCACATCAGGTCGCTCGACAGAGCGCTACCGCCAGGCGAATCGATCCGCAGGACGACCACTTTGATCGCCTCGTCCTTCTCTGCGCGTTCGATGAGGCGCGTGATGCGCTTTTCCCCAATGCCACTCCCCGCGCCTTTATCCGTCGCGGATATCGACCCGGTCGCACGAATCACAGCGACGGGTGAGCTCTCGCCGCCGCCACCGATCGCACGCAGAATTTCGGCAAGACCTTCGCCTTCCTTCTGTGCTGCGGGTCCCACAACGTCGAGCGACCGCACCGCGCCGCACGCTTCCTTGGCCTTGGTACGAGCTTCGTCGTCGTAGGCGATCAGGTCGACGACACCGAGTGCCTTCGCGCGGTCTGGAAAGTATGGGCCGTCCTCGATCACCGATTCTTCAAGCTTGGGACGACCTTCGCGGATGCGTGCGAGCCAGTGCTTTCGTAACCCCGCGAGCGTCGATTCGAGAGACTCTCTGGCTTGCGGGCTTGGACCGTCGCGCGTGAGTGACTCTTCGGCGCCCTTGAACTGGCCCACCTGAAGGATGTCGATGCGCACCTTCAGCGTGTCGAGCAACTTACGAAAGTAGACCACTTGCGCAGCGATGCCGATGTTCTCGACCTCGCCCGCAGGAGGCATGCTGATCACGCTGCAAGCGCGCGATGCAAACATGAGCGTCGCGTTTGTGTAACCGTCGGCGTGACAAAAGACCTTCTTGCCGCCATCGCGCAACTTGATCAGCGTCGAAGCAAGTTCGTCGGCCTTCGAAAGTCCCATCGGCGCACTGCCAAGAGAAACGTAAATGCCCTTGACCTCTTCCTTCTTCGCAAGCTTTTCGATGGTTCGCACCGTCTCGAGGAACTTTGGCTTGCGCGAAGGCAGGCCGATCATGTTTGAGCTTGGCTCCTCTGGCAGCCCTTGGCTGAGATCGATCACCGCGAGAGCGGGTCCCTTACGCGGCTCGGGGGGAGGACTCACGGCCTTTCCCTTCTCGCGCCCACCGCAAGCGGCAGATGTCACTGCGGCTATGATTGTAATGGCCACGGAAACGTTTCGCTTCATCGGTTACTCCCCCGGTTCGGGTTCGGGCGCGGTCGGCTTTTGAGTCGGCGTACCTGGCGGCGTGCCCTTGAGCGGCTCGGGCTCCTTTGGAGCTTCGTCAGGTGTCTTGACGGAAGGATCCGGCGTTGGAGCGCCCGCCTCGGCAGGTTCGGTAGCGGGCCCCTTTACCCGCTTTGCGATGTGCGCAGGATACGCGCTCTCGGGAAAACGGTCGACGATCTCGCGGTAAATCCGCATCGCCTCGCCTTGCTGACCGCTCGCCCAGTAAGTATCCGCGAGCGCGATCATGGCCGGCAGGTACGAACCGTTGGCGGAAAGCGCCCGCTTGTAATCGCCGATCGCCCCTGCGCTATCGCCCGTTGCGCGCTTCACGTTGGCAAGCCCCGTGAGGGCCTCGGGATCGCCAGGGCTCTTTGACACGAGCGCCTCGTAGATGGATCGGGCCTGACCAAAATCACGTTTCGCCATCGCCCGCGATGCTTCGCGACTCGACCCCACGAGAGGAACGGACGCATCAGAAACAGCGACTGAAGCCGCATCGGGCAGCGCAGCATCGGCTCGCGCTGTTGGTCCAGCATCTTTACCGTTGAGTGCGCGGCGCAGAAGTTCGATTGCGGGATGGTTCGCCCGAAGCGTCGACAAGCGATCGAGCTCATTGCGCGCGTCGCCGACGCGATCGAGCGAGATCAGCACGCTGACGAGCAACGCACGCGCGCGGCCTAGT
>CAMBEV010000373.1 GCA_945865595.1 Nannocystis exedens
CCCAAGCCGCTGTAACCGTAGCGGCCCTGCTTGTGTTTATCGGGGGCAGTTCACTCTTTGCACTGCAGGCTTGCGCAGAGAACCAACCGCCGCCAGTGACGCCGCCCACCGGATCCACCGCAGTGCCGACGGCGACGCCTCCAGCGTCAACGACAGCGCCCACAGCGCCACCCGAGACCCCCCCGCCTGTAACCTGACATGACTGCTGTCGCCGCGACCAGCCGCCCCACGTTTGAGGTGCGCTCTCGTGGGCCACACGTATCCGGTTGGCTGCGCAATCCGGCGTTCGACCTCATGCTCGTCTTGGGCGTGCTCGCGTTTGCGCTTGCCGCCGGCGGTACGGCGTTTCTTGTGCCGGCGCTGTTCGGCTGGATTGTCTACGCAGACTTCTGGCTGCTCGCGTACCCGCACGTCGCATCGACGTACACGCGGATCGCGTTCGATCGCAAGAGTGCGAGGCAGCACTGGTTCTTGCTGGTCGGGCTGCCACCTCTTGTGTTCTTGGCGACGGCGAGCGCAACGTGGTTGGGCGGCGTAATCGCTCTTAATACGATCTATTTCTACTGGCAAACGTATCACTACACGCGCCAGAGCTACGGTATCGCCCGAGCCTATCGGCGAGCGAGCGGGGCAGCTTCCACGGGCCGGGACTTAGCGAGTGACGTTGTCGTTTTTGCGTTTCCCATGTGGGGCTTGATGCATCGCGCGCACCAGCAGCCCGCGAAATTCTATGCGTCCCCCTTGTGGAGTCCGCCCATTCCGCACGCGTTCGTTGTTGCGACCGGAGCGCTCGCGATGACGGCGCTCGCAGTGTGGATCGTACGCACGCTACGCGCGCTCGACAAAGGTGCGGCGCCCGGTTACGCGCTCTTCGTGCTCTCGCACGTCATTGTGACTGTGGTGAGTTACATTGCCATTCCAGAGATCACGTACGGCTGGCTCTTCATCAATATATGGCACAACGCGCAATACCTGTTCTTTGTGTGGGCTCACAACGCACGGCAGTTTCGCCACGGATTCGACGAAGAGCATCCACTTCTGTCACGCATCAGTCAGCCCAATCGGGTGGGCATCTACGTGCTCGTGTGTCTCGGCCTGTCGGCGGCGGTTTACCTGACGCTGGGGCAAGCAACGTCGATCTTGTCGGGCGGCGCCCTTCCGCTCGTTCTCATCTGCCACCAGACCGTCAACTTTCATCACTATTTGGTTGACGCCGTGATTTGGCGAACGCGCAAGGCCGCATGACGCTGTAACGTTCTCGCACACGTGCCGAAGTCGCTCTCGTTCAACTTTGATTCGCCTGAGCCACCGCCCCCTCCGAAGCCAAAGGTGTGGAGCGTCGGCGAACTGACGGCTGCGCTGCGTCGCGCCGTGGAGGGTCTTGGCAGCCTCATCGTTGAAGGGGAGGTCACGTCCGTAAAAGTGTCACCTCAAGGCCACATTTACTTCACGCTCAGCGACGCAGGAGCTTCGGTCCCCGCGGTCATGTACCGCGCGAGCGTAACGCCCGCGATGCGCAAGTTGCTTGAGCAAGGCGCACGCCTTCGCGTCTTCACCAAGGCGACCGTGTGGGAAGCGCGCGGTCAGCTGCAGCTTGCAGTGACGCGCGTTGAGCCGGCCGGCAAGGGCGCGATGCTCGAAGCACTCGAGCGCCTCAAAGAGAAGCTGCTCGCTGAGGGGCTGTTCGACGTCGCGAAAAAGCGCGCGATCCCCGGCGACGCACGAGTCGTCGGCGTGGTGACAAGTCCAACGGGCGCGGTGATTCACGACATTGCAAAGGTCGCGTTCGCGCGGGGTGGGGCACGATTGCTTCTTGCAAGCGCTCAAGTGCAAGGCGCCCGCGCGGTTGACGAGATCGTCAAGGCACTAGACCTGATCCAGAAGGTTCACGAAGTTGACGTTGTGATTCTCGGGCGCGGAGGCGGATCGGCCGAAGACCTCGCGGCGTTCAACGATGAGCGAGTCGTCCGTGCCGTTGCCGCATGTCGTGTTCCAGTGGTGAGCGCGGTGGGTCACCAGGTCGACTTTTCGTTGGTCGATCTTGCAGCCGATGCTCGCGCGGCGACCCCTTCGCAAGCGGCTGAAATGTGTGTTGCTGACATGCGTTCGCGCGCGGTTCTTCTTCAGCAGGTTCAGCGACGCCTTGCGTATGCAATCAAGTCAACCGTGTCCATGCGTGCGGCCGCGAATAACGAGGTTGTTGCGCGCCTGCCTGATCGCGGGCTCGTCTTCGCAGCACAGGAGGATACCCTTGCTGACAGACGCGAGCGCCTCGAAGATGCAGTCAAGAAACTTGTCGAACATGAGCGACGCCGTGCCGGTGGACTGCGCGAGCGAATCAATGCCCGAGACCCGCGAGCGATCGTGGCGGCGCATCGTGCTCAGGTGGTTGCGCTCCGCACTCGCCTCTCCGACGTGACGCGCAAGGCCATGTTCCAACGCGCGAAGAACCTGCAGGCTTCGGCGGTGCGCCTCGACGCGATGAGTCCGCTCAAGGTGCTCGGTCGCGGCTACGCAGTCGCGCTCGACAAGGGTGGCCGAGCCATCCGCGACGCCGAGCAGGTGGCTGTCGGGGATAGCGTCACTCTGCGCGTCGAGCACGGTGAACTTTCTGCGGTGGTTGAGTCAGTGAGGCGCGGGTGACACAGCGGCGTTTCGCGGTGATCGGTGATCCGATCGCGCATTCAAAGAGCCCCGTCATGCACGCGGCTGCCTATCGCGCCCTGGGTCTCGAGCACACGTACGAGGCCGTGCGCGTTAGCGAAGCGCAACTTCGCGGCGTTGTGGACCAACTTCGGGCGGGAGTCTTCGACGGTCTCAACGTGACTGTGCCGCACAAGCAGCGTGTTCTTGCGATGGTGCACGATATTGACGAAAGCGCAGCCATGGTCGGTGCGGCCAACACGCTCGTGCGATCGAGCGATGGTCGCGTAACGGCGCATAACACCGACGCGCCCGCGCTGGCTCACGAGCTTGCACGCCTTGGTGCATCAGCCCGCGAGGGGGCATCTGCGTTGGTGATTGGCTCAGGCGGTGCAGCGCGCTCGGCAATCGTGGCACTGGCGGTTCATCTCGAGTTTGTGCGCGTTGTTGTCCGTGCCCGCGCATTTCGATCGGGTGAAGTTGCGAGTGCGTTTCGATGTGAACTGAACGGTCGTCTGTTGGCTGTCGGCTGTCCGTGCGTGGTCGAAGCCGAGGCCCTCGATCCGGCGGCCGAGCCGTTCAACGCAGTCGTCCAATGCACGAGCGCTGGGATGCCCGGTGCGGATGGTGGAGACGCCGTTGCGCGGGCGGTTGCGTGGGACCAACTCGCGCCTGACGCGGTCGCCCTAGACGTCGTTTACGCGCCGACGAAAACCGAGTTTTTCCGCGCCGCCGAAGGTGCGTCCATGCCCTGTGTTGACGGACTCGGCATGCTCGTTGAGCAGGGGGCGCTCGCCTTCAAGCTCTGGCTCGGTGTCGATGCCCCACGTCAGGCGATGCGCGACGCCATTTTGTGACAATGAGGGCGTGCCGACGAAAGCAAAACGCCGCGGAGGTGAGTCACGCGGCGCCCGCTGTTGCATGGGATTTGTGCGAAGGAGGGGACTTGAACCCCTATGGTTTTACCCGCTAGCTCCTTAGGCTAGTGCGTCTGCCAATTCCGCCACCTTCGCTAGCTGAAAGAAGAGGTGGGCGGTTCTAACGGCCCTGGCACACATCGTCAAG
>CAMBEV010000374.1 GCA_945865595.1 Nannocystis exedens
CACGCTTGAGCAAGCGCGCGTCACGCCCTCGTCCGCTACCCCGTCGCAATCGTCGTCAAGCCCGTTGCACACCTCGACGCCTGCAGCGCCCGGGCTGCACGTTTGCGTCACGCCCGAGATGCACGCACTGACCTCGCGTTGGCACGCGCCGACGCCGCACTTCGTCGTGCCAAGCGCCTCGTCGACCGAGCCGTCGCAGTCGTCGTCGATGCCGTTGCACACCTCAGTGCCCGGCATGCCGGGTTTGCAATCTTGTGTAGCGCCGCCGACGCATTTGTCCGTGCTGCGCACGCATGCGCCAACGCCGCACGTAGAGCGCCCGAGGTCTTCGTCGGTCGCGCCATCGCAGTCGTCGTCGATGCCGTTGCACACCTCGGTCGTCGGCAACCGCGCGGTGCAGCCCGCGAAGGCGCCCGCCGCGCACCACTCGATGCCCGTGCCGCAGATGCTCGAGCACGCGCGCGTCACGCCGTCGTCCACCACGCCGTTGCAAGTATCGTCAAGCCCATTGCACAACTCGGTCGCGGCCGACGTCGCCGTGCATCCGACAAACGCGCCGTTTGAACACGTCTCGACGCCGTTGCCGCACGCGTCGGTGCAGACGCGCGTGATGCCCTCGTCCACCTTGCCGTTGCAGTCGTCGTCAACGCCGTTGCATGTCTCGACCGTCGGCGTACCCGGCGTGCAATCGTGTGATTGCGGAACGCCGCCTACGCAATGCTGCACGACGCGCTCGCATCCGCCGGTGCCGCACGTCGTCTGCCCCAGGTCTTCGTCGACTTGCCCATCGCAGTCGTCGTCCACCCCATTGCAAATCTCACGGGCATCCAGGCACGCGTTTGCGGTGCTTACGGCCCCGCTGACCCCGTCCGGCGGCGTGCACGCCACTACCAGCAGCGCCAACAGCGCCACAGCGACCGACACGTTCCGCACTAGCCAGGGCCGCCTCGCCTCGCCTCGCCTCGCCTCGCCCACAGAGTTTATCATGGGCTCTTGGATATCGTGCGCGCGCCCTACTGGGCAACGAAAAGGCCGCAGACCAAGAACATGATCGGCAAGGCCGAGCTCGCGCGCATGAAGCGAGGCAGCTACACGCCCATCAGGGATCGATCCGTGCGTATAATCGCAACGGCGGCGGCGCCATTTTCGAGATCCTTCTGCCACTCACGACACAGCCTGCCGCACCCGCCCCACTCGAGATATGAACAACACCAGTATCCTCGTCGTGGAAGATGAAGCGCGCATGCGAGTCGCCCTCAGGCACGCAGTGCAGGCGTACTCCGCACAAAATCACTATCTACGCGTCTTCATGGCGCAGCTGCGTCGCAAGCTCGAGAGCGACCCCGCACAACCGCGTTGGCTCATCACTGAGCCTGGCGTCGGCTACCGATTGCGCAGCGAGTAAGCCCAATGCCCCGGCGCTTCCAAATCGTACGCCGCATCGCGCGAAGGGCGCTTGCCCCCATCGACCGATTTCTCGCAATCGAAGCTGCAAGCGGTGTGGTGCTTCTCGTCGTCACTGCGGTTGCCCTTGCGTGCGCCAACTCGCCTCTTCGCTCTGCGTACGCCTCGCTCTGGCACACACCGCTCGCGCTTCGGCTCGGCAGCTTCTCATTCGAACGCGACGTTCACTTTTGGATCAGCGACGGACTGATGACGCTCTTCTTCTTCGTCGTCGGCCTCGAACTCCGTCGCGAGATTCACAACGGTGAACTGAGCGAACGCAAACGTGCAGCATTGCCCCTCGCAGCAGCCGTCGGCGGCATGGCCGCTCCCGCGCTCATCTTCCTCGCACTCAACCACGGTCGACCGTCTGTGCGCGGCTGGGGCATCCCGATGGCCACTGACATTGCGTTCGCCGTGGGGGTGCTCTCGCTACTTGGCAAACGTGTTCCGGTTGCACTTCGCGTCCTGCTCCTCGCGCTCGCGGTGATCGACGACCTTGGCGCAATCTTGGTGATTGGCCTCTTCTATTCGAAGACCCACATCCATCCGGCGCTCGCTGGCGTTATCGTTGGGCTCATCACACCCGTCGTTCATGGTGAACGCATCGCCCGCACGCTCCATCGGTGGGTCGCGTTCGGCGTCATGCCTCTCTTCGCCCTCGCCAACGCGGGCGTCTCGTTTAGCGGAGCATCGCTCGCCGGAGACTCGGGCGCGATCTTTGCTGGCGTGTCCGCCGGACTCATCGTCGGCAAGCCTCTCGGCATCTTGAGTGCCGCATGGCTGAGCGTTCGCCTGGGCATCGCCGAACTGCCCCGCGGGCTCACGTTTGCGCAGGTCTCTATCGTTGGGGTCGTCGGCGGCATCGGCTTTACAATGGCGCTCTTCGTCGCACAGCTCGCCTATGGTGAGGGGCCCGCCCTTGAGAGCGCAAAACTCGCAATTTTGCTCGCATCCGGAACCACAGGCCTCGCTGGTCTCGCGCTCGGCAGGGCGCTGCTCACCAGTACCAATACCGAGGCACATGTCGACAAAGCGCCCAGAGCAGCCCATAAAGGCGATGCGTGAATCGCGAAAACGGCGCTTCGAGGCGTTGCGCAGGCACTGACCCCGTGGTACGGATCGACTCCACGCGAGCGTTCCAGGTATTTCGGCGATCGGTTTGAGAGCTGCAATTTTTGTTACGGTCACGTGGGAGCACGGCGTAGTTCGCCGTGACCGTCGTTCGGAGCGCGGCTCGTCGAGGGATGGTGTTGGGTGGCCTTAGCTCCTTGCTTTGGCACCGTTTACAGAGCCGCGAACTGGGAAAACTGCTCCGATGAATACTCGACTCTACGTTGGCAATCTATCGTTCCACACAACCGAAGAATCCTTGCAACACGCCTTCGCCGAACACGGCGATGTCACAGAGGTTAAACTCGTTCTCGACCGCGAGACCGGTCGCTCACGCGGCTTCGCATTCGTTGCCATGGGCAGCGCTGACGGCGCTCGCAAGGCAATTGAAGCCATGAATGGCGCACTCGTCGACGGGCGCGCGCTCCGCGTGAACGAAGCCGAAGAGCGTCAACCACGTAGCGGCGGCTTCGGCGGCGGCGGTGGTGGCGGTGGATTTGGCGGCGGCGGCGGTGGTGGCCGTGGCGGCGGCGGTGGCCGTGGCGGCGGTGGCGGCCGTGGCGGCGGTGGCGGCGGTGGCCGTGATCGCTGGTAATCTAACGTAAAGTTGATTGACTACTGAGAGGCGCGGGTTCGCAGGGACCCGCGTTTTTCGTTTTTTGTTTTGTTGGGGATCGCGTTTCGCGTGGGAGTGTTGGACGGCACCACCCACTTATCGCTTTCGCGCGGGGGTCGCGTTTCGCGTGGGAGTGTTGGACGGCACCACCCACTTATCGCTTTGGCTGATGGAGCGAGCTGCGTTTCGCGTGGAAGTGTTGGACGGCACCACCAGTGAGTCGCTTCGGCCGAAGGCGTGAACTAGCGATAGAAAAATCGCAATTTGATTGACGAGAATCGATGTGCAACCCAAGTGGGGTGCATGAACTCTCTCTCTCTCTTAAGTCCGCGGATCTTTAGCCCCCTTTCAGGACTGATCTGGATGCTCGCACTGGTCGGATGCGGATCAACGCAGACCGATTCGGGGTCGACGGTCAGCGAGTGCACGACCGACACGGACTGCGCGACTGCTCAATCGAACGGCCCACGATGCAAGAGCGCGCTCATCTGCACTGCTTGCCTTTCAGACACCGACTGCGC
>CAMBEV010000375.1 GCA_945865595.1 Nannocystis exedens
CCGTGTTCGCGGCGCACATGATTGAGCCAAGCGCGGAGCTGCTCGCTGTCGCCGAGCGTTAGGTCGGCGTCGAGCTCATGCGTTGAAGGTGGCCTATCAGGAACGGGGACGTCGACGAACACAAACGCTTCCAGAATCGGTCTTGGTCCAGTTCCAACGTCGGCCATGATCTGAATGACGCATCGTCCCGCGCGCTTGCATGTCACAGGGGAAGCGACGGTAAAGCCGTCTGTGCGCAGGGGTTGCTCGCGCGGAATGTCGCCCTCATCGGCGACGACGATCGAAGCTGAGCGCACGCGTTGACGAAAACTGGCTTTGACGAAGACGCCCTCGCCGCTGCGAATGCGTTGCGGTAGCGGTGCAAGGTCGCCGAGCACGTCCGCGCCCACCGCGACCCATGAGCGACTGCCGTCCGGATAGTCGTCCGAGGCCACGGCGCAACGTCGTTCGCCCACGTTCGGAAATGTAGCCATCCACGTATCAAACCGCGCTTGCGTTTCAGCGAAGTCGCGTGTCGGGGTGATCATCCAGCTGCGCGGCCAAGCGTAGGGGACGCCCTCGAGGCGCATCGCGTAGAGCAGCATGGCGTCGCCAATTGGAACACCGCGGGTTACATTCCATCGAATGAGTCGTGCTGCGGCCCGGCTTAGCCTCGCGTCTTCGGGAGCGCAGCCGCGCAGCGTCGGCGACGGGTCGCTTCCCGCAACGAACCCACTCATGTGAGCTTCGCCATTTTCGTTCGGTAGGCACGCGCCGATCGCGCTCGCGAGAACGATCGTCCGCAGGCGCGTCAACTGGCGGATCATTTGAGCAAACGCCGCGCGGCCGCTCGCTCACCGAAGAAGATCCCCACGCGCACTCCGAGCACAAAAGCGCAGCCCGCGATTAGCGCTCCGATAAGTAACGTCACTTGATCGTAAATGTCTTGGCGGTGGGTTGCGTGCCTCCGCCAAAAGTCGGGACCTTCGCGTCAGAGAAACGTGCGAGCACGCATTCGCCGACCGGCGTCTTCGCGAAGGGCTTGCCGTCGAGAGTTGCGGCCTCGACCTTTCCGTCGTTCGAAAACGTGAGCATGATCTTGCCGGACCCCGTCGGGCCGCCGGCTTTCTTGCAGGTGTTGAGGGTGGCGGCGATCTTCGAGAGTTCGGCCTTGGCGGCCTCAACGTTGAACTTTAGCGGTGCCGGCGTCGGTGCGCTTGGCACTCCGGTGGTGGCGCTTGGCGCTCCGGCGGTTACGCTCGCGCTTGGTATGGGTATTGTAACTGATGAAGTTGCAATCGGCGCTGCCGGTGCGCGTTGGTCTTGCTGCAGCGTGTAGACGCCGGCGGCAGCGGCCGCGATGACGCCCGCGACCAATACGCACGTGCCGGCGATTAACGAGCTGTTTGACTTCCCGCCAGCAACGCCTGGCGCGAAGGCCGTGGTAGTTCCGGACGTGCTGGTCGCTGTCGAGAGCACTGGAGGAGCAAGCGAGCCCGCAAGCATGCCACCTGGACTCAGGTTCATGATGTCATCGACGCGTCCGCCAGGAGGCGGCGCATGTTTTGGATTCTGCTCACGCGCGTTCATCAGCGCACGCATGTCGATCATGCCTGAATTTTCGCCGATGGTCGGCTCGGAAGACTGCGCTGGCGGTACTTCGCCCTTCACTGCGGCGAGCGAAAAGAGCACGCTCGACTCACCACGCTCTCCGGTCATCTTGACGTCGTTGTTGCCGTCGAGCGCGCCTCTGTACGCAAGTGCGAACGGCGAAGGGTCAGAAGGGGGGCCTGAGAGGCGACTGAGCATGTCGCTGCTCGGTGGAGCGAGCAATGTGTTTGGATAGGGGTGCGGCGCCCTTATCGACGGAGGGGGCCCCGTGCGCGGGTCCACGCCCTCGCCGCCTGGGACGCCGACCGCGACGTCGACCGCTGCGCCGTCAACACCGAATCGCATCGAACCCGACGGCGGCCCACTCGGTTGGGAACTCGGCGGCGCGTGCTCCGGTGAACCAAAGTGCGGATGCGAGGGTCGACTTGGTCGGCGCGCATGGCCCGTCATCTCGCTCGGATTTTGAAAGAGCGCAGCCGGCGGGGCGTCCGCGAAGGGACTCGCAAGAGCGGGCGTGTCTGTTGGCGCATCACCGAAGTTTGCGGGATATCTCCATGATGGCGGCTCAGACGACGCTGGGTCGGGACCGCTGTCGGCGGTGGGCCAGGGTAGTTGCTCCCGCGCAGCCACGAGCTCCTCGATTTCACCGAGGGGAAGCCAGTCGGCCATGCCCTCTTTCCAGCAGTAGGTTGCGTCGTTGATTCTGCCTTGTCGATAGGCAGAAATGACTTCGTGGGTGGGCAGTTCGACCTGCTGACCCTCGTCGGTTTCGCCGCCCTCGTCGGGAGTTTGCGCATGGAGATGCACCATCCACACGGCGTCCGGCACCGCGCTAAGCGGGGCTGCGGCGCCCGGCCTGCCGTCGATAACGATGGTGTTGCTGCACTTCTTGCAGCGAATCTTCACCACCTTGCCGGTCACTTTTTCGTCGGCGATGGCGTACTTGGCCTGGCACGACTGGCAGCTGATTTTCATGGGTGCTCTTGCGTGAAACTCTCGCGCCATTAGGAGGTTACGCGAAAGCGCGTCAGTTGAGAACCACAACAAAGCCTATGCGAACGCCGAATTCTTTGCTCGAAATGCGATCGCGTGGTCCAGTTGCCTTACATTTGACGACAATGAGAAGAACTTCGAAAGCCCTGTCCCTTTTCACCGCGCTCGCGGCCACGATCGCTTCCGGTCACGCGTGGGCCCAGGCGGTTCCATCGACCAATGGCGACGGTTTCGATACGCACTTGTTCCGTCCTGCAATGGACTCGAAGGGGCTCTTCAGCGTCAACGGCTCCGAGATCCTTGGGGCGAACGAAGTCAGCATCGGCCTTACCATCGACTACGGGCGCAACTTACTGCGCGTGAACGACGTAGGTCAGCGCAGCCCTCAGCTGCTGAACCACAGTTTCCAAGGCACCGCGATGTTCAACTACGGCATCGCCAACCGCCTCACGGTGGGCCTCGCCGTACCGGTCAACCTGATGGCGGGCAACGAGCAGTTTACCCCCACTGGCGCGCCGGTGCTCAGCGGTTGGGGACCCGGCCAAGTGGACTCGCAGACGCTTGGGTTCATTGGCCTGCATTCGAAACTACGCGTGTTACGAGTCGACAAGGGCCTCGGCGTTTCGCTCGGCGTTCAACTGGGCGTTCCAGTGACTGGCGCACCGCGTGACGCGGGTGCTGACCCTGGGTTCTTTTATTGGCCCCAGCTCATTCTCGAGAAACGCATTGGCGACAAAGAACAGTTCAAGATCGCGGTGAACGGCGGCTTCCGCGGGCACATGGTGAGTGCGACCACGCTGCAATTACGGAACGGTACGTTCAAAGATGGCAATCGCCTGACGTACGGCGCTGGCCTCTCGTATCGATTGCTGGAGCCCCTCGACCTCGTCGCTGAAACCTACGGCACGGTCCTCTTTGCGCCGGGCGTTGACACGTCCGTCGGGCTCTCAAACGAGCTGATCGGCGGTATCAAGCTGTTCGTCGAGAAGAACAGTTTCCTTATGCTCGGCGCCGGCGCGCGCTACACCCAGGGCTTCGAAGCAGCGGATGTCCGCGGTATTGTGGGCTTCATCTTTGAGCCTTCGATCGGCGATCGCGACGCC
>CAMBEV010000376.1 GCA_945865595.1 Nannocystis exedens
AATTTGCCCCCCAAGCACCTGTGCCCAACCGAAATTGCCCCACGCGAGGTGGTTCGCTTGGTAGGCGAGGTCCTGGGTGAGCGGCCGCAGTACGTCGAGCGCCTCCTTGTAGCGCCCTTCATTAATCAGCACCGCCCCGAGTGCGTTGCGGGCATCGCGGAAGTTGGTGTCAGCCTCGAGCGCCTTACGTGCGTAGCGCTCGGCCTCGGGCAAGTTGCAGTCGGCTGACTTGGCGCCGAGATCGCCTGAGCAAAAAGCTTGATGAACCGCCGATGCCAGGTAATTGGCTTTGGCGTTGTCACCATCGAGCTCGATCGCCCTTCGCAGGGTATCGAGCGCCAGACGGAGATTGCCCTTGTTAAAGAGGTCGAGAGCGACGTGGTACTGGTCTTCGCTCTGACGCTCAGGACTTTGCGCGGTGGGTCCTCCGCCTTGTCCCTTTGGGAAACAACCCGAACCCACGACAGCTACCACGGCCACCAATGCCATCGCTGTCATCCACACGAGAGGCGCAAGAACCGCGACGCGAGTCGGCCAGCCGAGACGGTGAGGTAAAGCGAGGAGTGGAGAACTTGGCCCGCGCATTAGGTGACTGCTGTAATTGCTGCAACTGCGGATCGCGATTCGTACCGTGGCAAAAACGCTACACCCCGGAGGGAGCACCGGGGATAACTTACCCCACCGGCTCGGTCAACCGACACGGGCGCCGATACTGAACGGCGGAGCCGTATTCGATTCACTGCTGCTGTAATGAGGGCGCCCAAATACGTCGGCTTCAAGCCGCCTTTGCACGGCGCGCACCTGGCCAAATGCCTCCCACGGATGGACCGAGCTTCCACTCTCACTAGAAAACCCGCGTGCGAAAATTCGACCGCGGCCCCGAGCGTCGCGGGCCGCTCGCGTCTATGCGAGCGCAAGTGCCATCAGCACGTCGATGAGCTCGCGCGTTTCAAACGGCTTTGACACCCAAGCGATGCCGCCGCCCGTCGTTGGCCCCTCCGCCACTGAGCCCGAGACGAACACAATAGGCAAGTGGGTTGACCGCTTGCGAAGTTCATCGATTGCGAACTGGGCGTCGTTCTCAAAGGGCGAAAGGTCGGCGAGCGCGATGTCGCACGCTCCGACATCAAGGCCATCGAGGTCTTTGATGTGTGAGACTGCCACGACCTCGGCGCCTCTCGCCTCAAGCGCGGTCTTCAGAAACACGGAGACCGCCGCGTCATCTTCAACCATCAAGACGCGTAGACCTTCGAGCTGCTGGCCCCTCACACGCGAGAGCGGGGCTGGCTCGGCATCTGCGTCTGCGCGCGGCCAGGCAAGCGAAAACTGCGCGCCAAGCGTCGACGGCACCAGCGCGAGCTCCCCCCCTCGGTGGCGTGCCACCTTCCGCGAATGCGCCAGGCCAATTCCCGACCCTCCCTCCCTTCGGGAATCGCCACAGAAGATCGACTCGGCACGCGAGAGTGGCACGCCCGGCCCCTCGTCGCTCACGGTGATCACAACGGCTGCGGGCCCGTCCTCGCACGTCACGGTGATCGCACTTTCAGGTGGCGCGAACGCGAGCGCATTGAGAACGATGTTGGTTACAATGAGGCCCAACTCGTCTGAAAACGGGACTTCCGCCGTCGACGCTCCACCGCGAACAAGGCGCACTTTCCCTCGCGTGGCTTGGAGGCTGAGCGGCTCAAGCATATCGTCAACGATTTTACCTGCTTGCGCACCCGCGTCGCCCTCCGGCACGCCAATCGCGCGACGAGCTAGCGTGCGCGCCTGCAATCCACACCGAGCAATCATGCGCAGCGCATGGCTCACGGTCGCGGGCTCGGCCGATTCGAGGCTCGCCTCGTCTGCCCAACCCACAATCACCGTCAGCGCGTTGGCGAGGTCGTGGAGCAACCCTTGCGCGTCGCCCAGCGCTTCGCTTGGTGGCGCCCTGTCGTCATCGAACCCCTGAGGCACACACGAAGCGTACGCGAAAGTGGGGCTACCGTCATTGCCTGCGTCGTTACAGCACGCGCACAAGCACGATCGCCTGGCGCGCGCCTTCAACGGTGATGTCACGCGCTTCCACGATCATTGTGGCGACGCGCTCAACCTCTTGCGCCGTCGCGCCCGCCGCGACCGCAACGCCTCTCGCATGCAGCGCCATGTGACCACGCTGGATGCCAACCGTGGCAAGGGCTCGCAGCGCGGCGAGATTGGAGGCAAGGCCTGTTGCAGCAGCGATCGCAGCAAGCTCCGTCGCCCTTGGAGACCCGAGCATGCGAAGGGAAAGTCGCGCCGCAGGATGGACACGCAACGTACCGCCGACCGTTCCGACCGCGAGCGGCACCTCGAGTTCGCCAACGAGCACATCGCCATCGCGACGCCACACCGAAAGCGGCTTGTAGGCACCACTGCGTGCCGCAAACGCATGCGCGCCCGCCTCAACCGCACGCCAATCGTTGCCCGTCGCGATCACGACGGCATCGATGCCGTTCATGATGCCCTTGTTATGCGTGGCTGCCCGGTACGGATCGAGTTCGGCAAATCGCGACGCATTGACAACGCCGTTGACGACCTCAATCCCCGACATTTCGTCGGTGGCGAGGGCGTCAGCTGGAACACGACAGCTCACCCGCACGCAGCGCTGGTCACACAAGTTCGACAGGATGCGCAGACCCGCGCGCGCGTCCGCTAGTTCTGCCAGCAGCGGCGCCACTGCTTCGGCAACTGTGTTGACCAAATTAGCGCCCATCGCATCTTGGCAGTCGACGAGCACATGAGCGACCAGCATGCGGTCGCGTGGTCCCCCTAGTTGACGAATTTCCCAGCGCCGGGCACCACCCCCTCTACTGACGAGGCCTGGAATCGACTCGTTTGCGAGCGCGAGAATCTCCGCCGTTGCGGCCACGATGGCTTCCTTCGCGTTGGTCACGTCTGCGACATCGCAAAGCTGGATCTGGCTGATCATCAGCGGCGGATCGCACTCCGCCGTGAAGCCTCCGCCGGCGCGAACCATCTTCGCAGCGTTTGACGCTGCCGCGACAACGCTAGGCTCCTCGACGACCATCGGCACCACGTAGTCGTGACCGTTCACCCGCACGTTGAGCGCGACCCCATAAGGCAGGCCGTAGGTCCCGAGTACGTTCTCGACGAACTTGTCGGCAGTCTCAGCGTCGAGGCCGCCCGCTTCAAGCGCTCGCTCCATCTCCAGCACTTCGGTGCCCGTCGCGTCGCTCACGAGAGCACGTCGCTCGGCGACTGTAATCTTGTAAAACCCAGGAAAACGGGACGTCCTAGCCATGATCAACTCTCCTATCGCCATCACACACGCCGTGCAGATCAAGGTGCAGCTCAAGGGGCGTCCACCCAAAGCTCGCGGCTGCTTCGTCAAGCTCCTTAACGTTCTGCCCCGCCGATACTGCGATCACCACGTCACCCCCTCCTGCGCCGGCCGGCAGCGCGATCGCACCGTGTGTGAGGGCATGGTCGTGAAACGCACTCATCGAGGGCGTAACGATGGGGACGTCGGCCGCGGCCCCAAGTCTGAGAAGCTGCTCACGCACCCCAACTGCCGCGTCGACGAATGCAAGAGCATCGCCCGCCGCAAACACCCGCGAAGCGCGGTCACTCGCGAACCCAAGTTCGTCAAGTATTTGTACCACATCAGGTCTCGCGCGTACG
>CAMBEV010000377.1 GCA_945865595.1 Nannocystis exedens
CAATGCCAATCGAGGCGACGTTTCGAAGCGCCGCGCCAGCGCAACCACGTCTTGAATCTTCACTACGAACTTCATCAATGAATCCATCTTCTGTCTCCCAGTGCCCGTCAGGGCTCAAGGGGTCAGACACGGATTTCTTTACACAACCCTATTTATGCAGCACCCCCGCCACAATCAGCAGCGCAATCGCCACGCCCAGCGCGAGACCGACCGCGATGCCCGTGCGCGCGTGGGAGGGTTGGGCGTCAGCCGTAGATAGCAGCGATTGTATCGACAACAAACCTTACCATCTCATGCGAGAGTCCAGGATAGATGGGCAACGCTAAGAGATCGCCAACTGCTTGCGTCGCACAAGGCAGCGGCTCAGGCGTCGATGCCATGGCTGCGAACGCCGGCTGCTCACAGAGCGTCCGCGAGTAGTACGCGCGCGTCTCGACACCTTGCTGTCGCAGTCGTTCGGCCAGCGCGAAACGTCGACCTCCACGCACGATGAACTGATGAAACACACGCTTGTCTGCCGCACGCGGCGCGCGCTGACTTTCAAGACCCGGGATGCGTGGCAGGACATCTTGATACTCGGCGGCAATGGCGTTGCGCTGTTCGTTCCAACGCTTCACCTGGGGCAACTTCACACGAAGGACAGCGGCTTGGATCGCATCGAGCCGACTGTTGTACCCAATGTGGTCGTAAACTTCGTTGCCTACCGCACCATGGGATCGCAGTTCGCGCACGCGTTTGGCTACCGCTGCATCGGCAGTCACCACAGCGCCGCCGTCGCCCATCGCACCAAGCGTCTTGGTGGGAAAGAAGCTGAAGCACCCCACGTCGCCGAATGAGCCGACGCTCTCGCCACGGACGGTTGCACCGAACGCTTGTGCGGCGTCTTCGACCAGCGCGAGTCCGTGCTCTCTTGCGATCGAACGCAGCGACACGACATCGGCGGGAGCTCCAAACAAATGCACCACAAGGATCGCCGCAAGCCTTCGGCCATCCGACGACCGCAAGACGCCATCCTGGGTGCGCGCATAATGAGTAAGCGTATTGACTACTGACGCGGGTGACAAATTGAGATCAGAACCGTCAACATCAGCGAACACGGGTCTCGCCCCCACACGCACGATTGCCTCCGCGCTCGCGACAAACGAAAGCGGCGTCGTGATCACGTCGTCGCCAGCGCCAATGTTGAGCGCGCGCAACGCGAGCACCAGCGCATCGGTACCCGACGCAACACTCACTGCGTGATCTACACCCAGGGCAGAAGCGAACTCAGCCTCAAAGGAAGCTACTTCGTCCCCAGCGATGAAGCGACCGCTCTGAATCACCCTAGCAACCGCGGCATCGATCTCCGCGCGCAGTGGCTCGTGCGTGAATGCGAGGTCAACAAATGGCACTCGCATGATTATATTTTACGGTGCGACAAGCATGGCAGCGACGCGCGCACACGATCTTGGTACGCAAAGTCGAGCTCTGCGACCGCAATCCCCTCGCCTTCACTTACTTGCGCAATCACGTCGCCCCAAGGGTCGATGATGACCGACTTGCCGTACGTTTGGCGACCGAGCGGGTGTTTACCATGCTGCGCGGGAGCGAGAATGTAAACTTGGTTTTCTATCGCACGTGCGCGGAGAAGCACGTGCCAGTGGTCTTTGCCCGTGGTCATGGTAAATGCAGCTGGTACAGTTACAATTCGTGCTGCGGCATCGATTAAACGGCGAAACAGTTCGGGGAACCGAAGGTCGTAACAGACGGTCATGCCCACGCCCACGCCAAGCGCACTTGCGACAACGGGCTCACTCCCTGGCGACGTTGCGGCGCTCTCTTGGATCGCTGTACCGTCAGCGAGCGACACATCGAACAAGTGAATCTTGCGATATGCCGCGACGACACCCGAGGCGTTCACCATCAACGAACAGTTGTACGGTCTTTGTACGTCGTCGCTCTGTTCGGGAAACCCGCCCGCAACGAGATGCACGTCGTGTTTGCGCGCAAGCTCCAGCAGAGTTTGCACGATAGGGCCTGGATCGGAAATTGATTCAGCAACTTTACGTTTTGCATCCTCGCTCCCCATGAACGCAAAGTTCTCGGGCAACGCAATAAGCTGCGCACCGCGCGTTGCTGCTTGCTCTACGCGCTGCCGAACGCGCACGAGATTGTCTGCAACGTTGTCCTGACTGCTGAGCTGGATGACAGCGACGCGCACGATGGCTCACGTTCCCGAGGCGTACACGCATTCTGCGGTGGGGTTTGACGCGGGTCCCGGACCCGAAATTGTAACTGAGAAAGTTGCATTATTAAAGAACGTAACGTACGGCCTAAAGTTCAGCGTTGAACCTTTGCCGCACGGCTGCGTGAGCCCGGGGTCAGTCGGATTGACGCCTGCCCAGAGTTGGACGCAGTCAGCGTCGTGGCTCTCTGCGAGAGATGCATCGGTGAGGGGGGTGGCGCTGTTGAAGAGAAGCTGGCATGTCCCGATCTGGTCGTTCGAATAGTCGCCACTCGTGTTGGGACCGCAATGAGCACCGTAGGTCACCCGCAGCGTCCCCGAGACGCTGCCCCACGTCGGCGTGGCCGTCCACTTTTGCCCCGTGACGGGACACTGGCCGTTGCAGACCGCGGCATTGGTCGCCACTTCGTAGGTCGCACCGGGTGCGATGGTCGTCGAAGCCCACGAGGTCATGCCGACCTTGTTCGCCTCACCGGTGCACTTCGTGTCTTCGGGTGCCGCAGCACTGTTGCACCCGCCGAGAATCGCCAACGCGCCTAACGCAATCACTGCCGCTGTTCGTTGCATGGGCCGGTCCTCCGCCGGGCAGCGTACCGGTTCCGCCCGAATACGAGCAACTCCCACACGCTCAGCCTTGCGCCCAGGCAATTCCTTGCCCATAGTCCGCCGCGCATGAACTTGCGCATGTTCCTCGAACCCACGGTCGATCTCCCTCAACTCACGCGTTATCTCGACGAGCTTGGGCATTCTGGCCGCGTGTACGCAACCCAACAGTGGGGCAAGGCGGACCAGGCTCGGCTCTACGAAGCGGCGAAGGGCTATCGCGCCACATCGATCGACGACATCGTGTCGCCCTCCACGGAGGCACTGCGCGAGGTGATCCATCACGGCAAAAACTCGCTGCCGGTCTTCAGCCATTTTCAGAAGCGGTTCTGTCGACCTTCCGACCCTGCGGTGACGGGCAAACTGTGGGGCTACAACCACCAAGCGATGACACCGGTGACCGGCCCGGGTTACTTCGTCACTCGGCCAGGCACAAATGACGGTGAGGTCGACATCGACTACACGATGGTCCCGCCTGAAAAGTGTGCGGGTTGGCCCGAAATCATCCCGAACTCAGCGAAGCTTGGACGCTTCATCTACGAAGGAATGGTCGATACCCTTCGCGGAATTAGCCAGCACGTGACCGTCGGCCGAGCAACCATAAAAGGCAAAATTCAAGACGCCTATTTTGTGCTCGTCCGCGAAGATCCGAACGTCTGAACCATCTGTTACACTCGTCAGTCGTGTCAAACTTCGTTCAAGCGAACCGGGCGCTGCTCGTCAAGCATGCGCGCGCGAGTCTGAAGACCGGCCGCGACTCACTCGCCCTAAGTGACGTGGTGGCCGAGCT
>CAMBEV010000378.1 GCA_945865595.1 Nannocystis exedens
AAACTGCAAGTTCGCACCGTGATGAAGTCCGTCGCCCCTGCCCCCGCCCCTGCCCCCGCCCCTGCCCCTGCCCCTGCCCCCGCCCCTGCCCCTGCCCCTGCCCCTGCCCCTGCCCCTGCCCCTGCCCCTGCCCCATCGGCAGTCGTCGATACCCTCCCCACCGACATTCCGCCGCCAATCGTGCCCGGCGCCTCGCTTGAGATCATCATTGAGGGCCCGTCCGTCGAGCTCCCACCACGCTTTAGCCAGCTTCCGCCACCCTCCGACCCTGCGCGTGTACGCGTCGTCTCGATTCGGCCGCCACCAGACGACCTACTCGACGACCTGTTCGACGTAATGCAAGGCCTTTATCAAGCGACCGACAGCGCGGCAGCAGCGCGTGTCTGCCTTGCTGCGATTCAGCAGGTCAGCCCCGTTCGTCAAGCTACTTTACATGCGTTCGAGGTCGACAAGCGCGAGTTCGTAGCCATCGCGTCCTCCGGCGAAGCAGGCGTTGACGCGCTCCTCGGTCGCGTCCCATCGTCCGATCCCCTACTCGGACAAACGGCGAAAAATAGACGTGCGATGATCCATTTCGATGTGCCCAACACCAAACGATTCGGCGCACTGCCCGGATTGCGAACGGCACTCACCGCGCCAGCACTCGCCATGGGCCGCGTGATCGCTGTGTTCGAACTCGTCGACCCGGCGGACGGCGGCGAGTTCAACGACGGCGACGCGGCTTCTGTCGCCTACATCGCCGAGCGCTTCGGAGAGTTCGTCGCATCGAATGGCCTGGTGTTCGACGCCGCAAGAGTTTTCGCGCGCACGTGAGCCGGAAGCGTTCTTGGCGCCTTGCTCGGCTACTGCTGCCCGCGATCATCATCGCAGTCGCGATCGTCGCCTATTTCACGTTCCGTACGATGCTTCAACTCGAACGGCTGCGCGAGCAATCGATCGTCGAGGCTACGCTTGGCTTCGCGCACGAAAAGGCCGAGAG
This sequence comes from Nannocystis exedens, assembly GCA_945865595.1. GTDB lineage: Bacteria > Myxococcota_A > Polyangia > Polyangiales > Polyangiaceae > JAHFDX01. Next base: position 980 of record CAMBEV010000378.1, read on the forward strand.
GCTCGACCGAAGCATCGTCGAGCAAGACAACGTCATCATCGGGGCTGCCGACCCCGCGCAGCTTGAGGACCTCAGCGCCCGCTGGATTCCGACCGCCCAGCGCGAGACCCCCACCGTGCGTGCCGTCCTCGTCATCGACGATCAACGCCAAGTCGTGGCATTCACCTCGCGCGCCGCCAGCGCCTGGTCCGAAGAAGAATCGTTCCGACGCTTACTCATCGAGCGCATGACGCGCGACATGGATCTCTCAACGGACCCTCCCGACGAACTGCGCCACCTCCACCACACCTACCGCGGCCAGAGCTACCTCGTCAGCTACTGGCAACGCATTTATCAATCGCGCAAGTACTTGATCATCGCGTGGCACGACCTCGGCCGCATTGTCCGCGAGCTGATGCCCACCTTGTTCACGGAGTCGGCGCACCAGCCGCGCGCCACCGTCGTCGACGAGGAGGGCCGTGTCATTTTCGGCCGCAGACTCGGTTCTGGCGCTTACACGATGGGTGTTCGATTTCCGACGACGCTCTATTCGTGGCAGGTCATGGTCTCGCCCGGCAAGGGAGAGGAGCTCGCCGCGCGCGTCGAGAATCGACGGCTGCTCGAGATCGTGATGGTGCTGCTCTCGTGTATCGTGATTGTACTCGGCGTTGCTACAATGATGCTCTTCGCCGAACGCGAGCGGCGCTTGAGCGCGATCAAGAGCGAGTTCGTGGCGAACGTCAGTCATGAACTCAAGACGCCACTTGCGCTCATCCGCATGTTCGCCGAGATGCTGCAGACTGGCCGTGTTGCGACCGAAGAAAAACGAGCCGAGTACCTCGATATTGTCGTCAGCGAGAGCGAACGCCTCACCGCTCTCATCGAGAACCTTCTCGATTTCGCACGCGTGGAAAAAGGGCGTCAGTCCTACGATTTTGCAAACGGAAATGTTGCAGTTTCAGTTACAAACTCTTGCAACGTCTACCGCGTACGCGCGGAACGCGAAGGGCGTCCGATTCGCGTCACGGTCGATCCGAACCTCCCCGACACCTGGTTCGACGAACGCGCAATCCAGCTCGCGGTAATGAACTTGATCGACAACGCGCTCAAGTACGCGCATGGCGCCGATCACGTCCAGGTTTCCCTCGCTCGCGAAGGCGAAAATCTCGTGGTGCGCGTGAGCGACAACGGTGAGGGCATCGAGAGCGACGAGCGCGACCGCCTTTTCGAACGTTTTTTCCGTGGTGCAAGCCGCCTGCGCAGTCCGCACGGAAGCCCGATTCGAGGCACGGGGATCGGGCTCGCACTCGTTAAACATGTGGCCGAAAGTCATGGCGGGGACGCCTGGGTCGAGGCCACTCCCGAGGGCGGCGGGGCGTGCTTCGCGTTCTCGATCCCGATCCGCAGCGCGGCGGAGTATTGACTGCCCCATGTTGAACGGTATCGTGGGTGAGGCCCTCTGTTTCGAGCGGGCCCATGTGAACTCAACCTCTCCAGCCAAGAAACCAAGAACGTAGAGTAATTCGAATGTCGAATGAGGAAGCGAAGCTGTTCGTCGCAGGGTTGCCCGACAGCATTTCCGAGGACGTCTTGCGGCAACTATTTGAGGCCGCAGGCGGCACTGTTCTCAGTGTGAGTTTGCCAAAGGATCGAGCCACCGGCAAACCGCGCGGTTTCGGGTTTGTCACCCTCTCGACTTCCGCAGAGGCCCAGGCCGCGCGCGAGGCGCTCGACGGTTCGATTCAAGCGGGCAAATCGATCTCAGTCAGGCCTTTTCAGGCCGAAGCCCCACGTCGCGAGGCCGGCGCAGGCGGGTTCGGCGGAGGTGGCTATGGCGCGGGTGGAGGCTATGGTGGCGGATATGGCGGCGGCTCAGAAGGCAGCCGCGGCGGGCCTCCCCTATCACGCGGTCCCGGCGGTGGTGGTGGCAGTGGTGGCAGTGGGCCAGCGTCCAATGCGCCCGATCGCACGCTCTATGTAGGCAACTTGCCTTACGACTGCACCATCGAAGAAGTCGAAGCGCTCATCAACACGGCCGTCGAGGGCAGCGTCGTGCGGGTCTACTTCCCAGTCGATCCCGACGGTCGCAAGCGCGGATTCGGCTTCGTGACACTCGCTTCGCCAGAAACCGCACGCGCGGCAGCAGACGCGCTTCGGTCCGCCGAATTGCGCAACCGTCGGCTGGTGATCAACCTCAAAGGCGATCGGCCCCCTCCACGCAGCGAGCAACCGCGCTCCTTTGGCGGTGGCGGAGGCATGGGCGGCGGAGGCATGGGCGGCCCTCCCATGAGCAACCCTGCGTTCTTCGCTCAGCCTCCGGCAAGCGCCAGCCGCAAGCCATACGAGGACCGAAAAAAGAAGTTCGACGACGGTGGTGGCGGTGGTGGTGGACCTGCTGCAGCCGCGGGCGCCCCCAAGAAGCAGCGTGTCGCGCCAGCCGAGCGCGAGAAACGCAACGTCCGCGACTACGATTTCGGCGACGACGACGATTGAGTTTGATTGAGCCGGGGCATGCGTTACGCGGCGGGTGTGCCGGACTTTAACCACCAGAGAACCGCGTTGTTCGCGCCCTAGCGTTGTTTTGGGCGTGTGGACGCGCGTGGGGGTTAACCGCGAGCGCCGCAGTGCCGCATGTTCCTCAGCGGCGTTTCAGTTTTG